>NZ_JAXUHN010000056.1:0-21248 GCF_035916875.1 Methylomicrobium sp. Wu6 | reverse complement strand
GAATTCGAACGACAATTTTAAAATGGAGCCTGACTAAGACGCGTCGTTGAGTCGACGCGTATCCGGACTTTCAGTCCGTAATTCTAACCCACCCGCTTTTAGCGGGTGGTTGTTAAGTTGCTTTATTTGCTTTATACCGCCGAATGGGCGAATCAGCGGGATTACGGTCACGGACAGACGAAATACCAAGCCGATCGTTTCAATTTCATGGGCGGCGTCAAAGCGTTCAATGTTAGCGTAATGGGAGCCTGGGAACAGTTGAATGGCTTTGGTAAAAGCAAAACCTTCGATACGCCACTCGGCACGAACCATGTCTTTCAAGGCTGGGCAGACCTGTTTCTCGTCACGCCGGATAGCGGTATTCGCGATCTTTTTGGCACCGAATGGTCGAATTTCCACGTTATCAAACGACGGTCACCGGTGTTTATCACGACTTTAGCGACGATACCGGAAAAATGGCATACGGCAAGGAGTGGGATTTCATGGTGCTGAAGAAATTCGGCAAGCACTATTCCATACTTGCAAAATATGCCAACTATAACGCCGATAATGGTGTTGTTAGCGGGGTCAGCGGTACGACTACAGATACCCAGAAAATCTGGTTTCAGGGCAATGTCAGCTTCTAAAGGCTATTGAATTAGCTTCATATGTAAGCTGTGAGCCAGCTATTACTAAAGGAGCTCATTACAAAATAACCACGGGTTAGCAAGTAGCCTCGGTGATGTTTACGAAATTGATGAGATTTCAGCTTCGATATTACTCGATCTCGCAGAGCTTCGTAGAGGGTGCTTGCTTATCCCATCGACACCCGCATGCGATATAATTCCCGGAAAAATTGTGACTTAACGCTATACAATTTTCATAAAGAAATGTTTCCAATGAATCTTGTTCTAAAGCACCACTTTTCTACAAGCCAGCACTATGCAACTTACCAGCTACACGGATTACGCACTTAGGGTATTGATTTATTTGGCAGGAATATCCGGAAGGCAAGCCACGATTACGGAAATCGCCGATTTTTTCAATATTTCCCGCAATCATTTGGTGAAGGTCGTGCAGAAACTGGGGGAGAGGGGCTTTATTAAAACAACGCGCGGCAAGGGGGGCGGTTTAATATTACAAAGGCCTGCGGAGACGATAATCGTGGGTGATGTAGTGCGCGCCATGGAAACCCATTTTAACTGGGTAGAATGTTTCAACCCGGAGCAGCAGCTCTGCCGATATCTGCCCGATTGCCGCTTGAAACAGTTATTGGCGCGCGCGGGAAATGCCTATTTACAGGTGCTGGACGCCTCGACGCTAGCGGATTTGGCAGCAAGTAAAGCGACTTTTCCGCCGAAACGGGAAGATTCGTCCGAAAATGTAAAACAGAGGATTTTGTCTGTAAAATTGGATTTTGAATAATCGAAGTCCATAAGCTGGCCAGCGCCGAATGTAGAGGTCGAGTTTTTCCAGACGCGGCGATTGATTGCTCGGGGAACCGCAGGTCGAATCGTGACCGCGAGATAATAAAGGCAACCTGATAACCTGTATAACCGTTTGAGTGGGCACGCCTTTGGCAAAAAAATCAAAACGGGGGCTTGTTCAGGGATTCCTAAAAAGCCTGAGCGGTGCGGAATGTTTATCTCATAGGCGCCCAAGAAGAACGATGGTCTTTGACACCTCACCGTCATCTAATCATGCTAATCTGGCCGGGCGCAATGCGATGTTGACGGAGATTGATTTGAAAAAGCTGCTGGAAGATTTATTGTGTTTACGCCGTGAAGTCACAAAAGAGGCGGAACGCATTTTGGAAGAATATCGAGAATTCTTCGAAGAAGGCCGCGCGAGTTATAGCGCGATCAACCTGGCCCATTATGTCGCGTTACGGCGGCGCGACCTCTGCTCCTTGCAAATGCGCCTCGCCGAGGCGGGGCTGTCGTCGCTGGGCCGGAGCGAGTCGCATGTTCTAGCGAATCTGGGCGTAGTGATCCGGCTTCTGGCCAAAGTCGTCGGTGAAAATGTTGATGCCGCGATTGCCGACGACAATAACGTGGCTTTCTCAAAAGGGAGGGATTTGCTCGCGCAAAACACCGCCGGTTTATTCGGTGCGCCGCCGGCCGATCGCAGCGTCAGGATCATGGTCACGCTGCCGACCGAAGCGGCGTTTGACTTTTCCTTGGTCAAGGGCCTGCTGCTCAGAGGGATGAATTGCGCAAGGATCAACTGCGCGCATGACAATGAGACGATCTGGGCCAAGTTATTTGAAAACATCCGGCGCGCTGAACGCGAAACCGGCCGCAAGTGCAAAATCCTGATGGATCTGGCCGGCCACAAAATCCGCACGGGGCCAATACAGCCCGCGCCGCCGGTGATCCATTTGAAAGTCAAACGCGATATTTACGGGCAATTGGTCGCGCCGTTCCATATTTTGCTCGGCAAGACAGGTTCTATCCATGCGGCTCAATCGCCTTACGGGGACGTGCAGCGATCGGATTACCGGATCATCCATATTCCCGATGATTTTCACCAACGATTGACCCTCGGCGATCGCATGTATTTCGGCGATTGCCGGCACAAGACGCGCTTTTTCGAAGTTGTCGAAAAAGCTTCGTCCGATTACTGGCTGTGCCACGGTTTCAGTTCGACCTATCTGCATGCCGAAACGCAATTCAGTTGGCGGCGCGCAAATGCGGACGGCAAGTTCGATGTGCTTGGCGAGTTTCCGCTGGCGCCGTTTTCGGGTAAATTTTCGAGCATTCATGTCGAAAACGGCGACCATTTGCTTTTGATCCGCGGCGATGAATTGGGCAGCCCCGCAGTGTATGGTGTGAACGGCCAAATCATGACGCCCGCGCGTATCGGCTGTAGCTGCGATGCGGTGTTTTCGTCATTGCGGACGGATCAGCCGGTTTGGATCGACGACGGCAAACTCGGCGCGGTCGTCGAATCGATCACCGACGACGGCGCAATGTTGAAAGTTACCGAAGCGGGGCAGGGCGGCGTGGTGATACGTAGCGACAAGGGGCTCAACTTTCCGGAAACCGAGATCGATTTACCGGCACTCAGCGACAAGGATGAACAGGATTTGGGCTTTGTTTGCCGCCATGCCGACATGGTAGGTTTTTCGTTCGTGCGTTCGCCGGAGGACATGGCTTGCCTGATGAGCGAACTCAAGCGCCGCGGCCGGCCGGATTTGCCGATCATCGCGAAAATTGAAACCAAAGCCGCGGTCGATAATCTGCCGTGGATCATTTTGTCCACGATGACGCGCCACCCTCTCGGCATCATGATCGCGCGCGGCGATCTGGCGGTTGAACTCGGCAGCGTCAAAATGTCCGAGATTCAGGAAGAAATTCTATGGCTGTGCGAATCCTCGCATGTGCCGGTAATCTGGGCGACCCAGGTACTGGAAACGCTAGCCAAGAAAGGCCGCTCATCACGCCCGGAAATCACAGATGCGGCAATGAGCGTGCGCGCCGAGTGCGTAATGCTGAACAAGGGGCCGTACATCCTCGATGCGGTCCGTGTGCTTGGCGACATTCTGACCCGAATGGACGCGCACCAGTATAAAAAAACGCCACAATTGAAAGCGCTGGAGTGGTAGCCGGAAAGCGTCGGCAAACATCCGTAAGTTGATGACGGTTTGAACGCTTTATGGAGGATGGGCTTCCGCCGCGATTCAGGAGCGCAAAAAATGTACCGAGTTGCGGCGGGCGCTGCCCGCTTAACGAGAAACGAAAAATCAGCCTAGCGAGCCTGGTTTTGACGGTAACCTTACCAGCACGCAGGCGGTTTGTTTTCGATTCTGATCGATTTATCCTGGATCACGATATAACCGCCCTTGGTCAATTCCTTCATGACCTTGTTGATCATTTCCCGGGACGAGCCGACCATGTTCGCCAGTTCCTGCTGGGTGGGCCGGTTGCGGATCACCGAAACGCCGTCTTCCGGATTCGCCATGTCTTGCAAAACTTTGATCGTGCGCTCATAAACGTTCGACAACGCCATTTGCTTGACCCGTTCGGTCAACAGTATGATTTTTTCCGACAACGCGCGCAACAATTCGGCGACCGCCTCGGGATGGTCGGCAAGCCATACTTTAAAGTCGTCCCGCGATATCATGCCGCATACGGTTTTTTCGAGCGTTTCGACCGACGCCGATCGCCGTTCGCCGCAAAGCAGTGCCAATTCACCGAAATAGGAGCCTGATTTCTGAACCGTCAGCGTTACTTCCTTGCTTTTTTCATCGCTGGTATACACCCGCACCTTGCCGGTAACGATCACATACAAAGAACTCCCTTCATCGCCTTCCGAAATGATCACCGCTTGTTTGGGAAACTTCACCATTTTCGCTTTTGCCGCCAAAGCCGCAACGGCCTCGTCAGGCACTTTGGCTAGAAAGGAGACGCTTTTTAGGTTTGAGAAAACTTCTTGCTGCATGGTTGAGCCAGTATAGCCTTAAATTTCAAGAAGATCATTAGCCGCTTGATTTTGAACTTGGATGTTTTATTGCATTGATTCGGTAAGCGTCGCGGTAATAGCAATAATTCTCTCGTTGTTAAAAATTATTAAGGTCTCGAAAAATTTCATTTTATTGTGGCTTCTCGTGATTTTACTCTACAGGCTCCGCCAAAATTTGCCGGCGTGTTGCCTGATTGACCGCAACGCGCTTTAAGGACAGTTAGAAGGAGGATTATTCGGACAGGCCGAATTGGACACAATCCCAAGATCCTTGAAACTTGGGCTTATCTGATACTTGTGACATCTTGCCGAATTATCGATGATCTCCGTGAGGCATTGGTAGGTCGCCGCGTAGATGAATGAATTGAACAGAAATGCGGAAATGCCGCCTAGCGCAGCGGCAATGGCGAGCAAGCGCAGGGAATTTTTTAGATCGATAGGCGGATTGCCGCCGGTTGACGTGTTTGAGCGAGAGGGGAATTGCGTACTCATGATAATTGCATCCTCATGTTTTTTAAATGGGATTGAATTTTCAAAGCGCCAGATTGATCCGGGAAAAAAGTACTCTGCCCGGCGCAAGGATCGGCTCATTGTTGCCGGTATTCTGGTAATGAATTTGATCGTTAAACACGTTGTTGATTCCGAGACTGACCATCCCGAATCTTTTGGGAAGGCGATAGCTTAAATTCAAATCGACGATAAAAAAACTGGAACGATCAGGCATCTTGCTGTTTGTAGTTAAATCTTGAAATACGCCCGATTGATGGATGAAAGAGTTTTTTATTTTGAAGGAAAATCCAGACGGATGGAACACACTGAATGAGACGGGAACCCTGTGCGTCTCGACCTCATCGAATAGGCCTCCGGAGAATATATTTATGCTGGAGACCGGTCTTACGGGATTGATAATTTTTTCATAAAAATATTCGGTCCCGACGGCAACCCAATCATGAGGCGTAAAATACAAATAAGCCCTGCTGGTTTGTTCGGATCGGTCGACCGAGTACGAAAAGCCGGGAATATAAAGTTTTCTCTCGGAATATTCCACCCCGGAAGATAGTTTTTCTGAAAATTTATGATCGGCTCCCGCGCCAAAGCGCCACGCGACCGTTCCGTCCAGATCATCGAAAAATTGGTTGAATCCGGCAACTTGGGTAGGCTCTATGGTTTGGTTTGCGGTTCGAGTTACGCTTAGGCTTCTGAAAGCGGCGGCGCGAAACGTCGTCGAATGCGTGGGGCTCCATACCAGGCCTAACTTCGGATTGAGCGGGGTGAGACGCAGATCGCTGTTTTGGTAATAATCGACGCTCAGGCCCAGCGTGGCCGATAAATTTTCAAGGAAATTAATCGTCGAGTAGTTATAAAAATTGGTTCTGGCTATGTTTGCGTAGTTTGGCGTCGAATCCAAGGGGAATTTTTGGGAAAAAGGAACGAATGTACCGTTGCCGGTCGTAATATCCTTGGCTTCTTGGTCGATGTGGCCGAAGCCGCTCAGGATACTGTAATTGGAGCGAGTGTAACGATGCTGCAATTCCGAGATGAAACCGCTGCGATTTAGGTTAATGTCCTTGTCAAAAATAAAGAGAGGCGGGACAGGGTCAACTCTATGCTGATTGATGTTGATATCTTGGTAAATCAGCGAACCTATCAATGATGAGGCAGGGGTGAATTCATAGTGGCCGCCGATTCGATAACTATCGACATTCTGATTTTCCCTAAAGTTTTTAAAAAAGTTGTCTAAGTTGAAATTCAGCGTCAAATCACCGTTATTGCTTTCTTCATGCCGGTATTCCGCCTGCAAATTCAATTTGTCCGTGACTTGGCTTTGCAGAAAAGCATTGTACAAATCCTTTCTAAGAAAATTATTTTCTCTAAAACCGTCCGTTTCATAATGAAACTGCCCCAGGCTGAAGGATGTATTATCATGCAGTCCGGAAAGCGTCGCATTGTCACCCAGGGTATTATTGCTGGCGAACACGGCTGATGTTTGCAAGGTCACGCGGTTATATTCGAACAACGGGTTGAATTCGTTATAACTGAGATCGGACGGGCCTAAACCGTTTAAAATAAATAAATTGCTTTCCGCCAGATTCGGCTGAATCGGCGTGATATTGACCGGCTGCAATAATTGCGATTGCAGAAGTTCGCTGACCCTGGCTATTTCATGGCGGGGCAGGGCGGCATAATTATCCGCCAACAGGCGATGCGCGGAGTAATTGCCTGAATCCTGATTGACCGATTTCCATCCTTCGAGCAGCCCCGATTGCTGGAAGCCCAGGTCGTTATATATTCGCCCTTGAGCGGCGCTTCTGGCCGCTAAATCTTTGTCCAATAAAAAACTGGACCGGTAAACCCCCCGGTTGTCGTTCAATGCGATCGCTTCTTGCATGTCATGCAGGGCGGCAACCGGACGGTTGGTCGTTTGTTTCAGAATCGCGTCGTAAAACCAGGGCGTCGGGTCTTTCGGGTCCATCTCTTTGGCGAGATTCAACTCCGTGCCGGCATAGCCCTTGTTGCGCAATTCATAATAGGCTTTGCCGAGATAACTGCGGATCACCGCATTGTTCGGATCGAGATTGGCCGCGATTTCCAGTTCGTGCGCGCCTTCTTGGAGCGCGCCCTGGCGTATTTTTGCGAGCCCCAGGCCAAGCCGGGCGATAGGGTCGGAGGAATCCAGCGCGAGCGCCTGTTCGAACGCCCGTTTTGCGGCATATGCGTTAGCTTGCGCCAGGTCGGTAAAGCCGAGAATGGTCCGGGTTCTGGCCAGATTCGGATTCAATTGTTCTGCTTTTTGCGCGGCCAGCAATGCGTCGTCACGGTTGCCGGTCGAAAGCTGCAACTCCGCGAGCCGGGCCCACGCCAACGAATCCTCCGGCGCCAGTCGTACAGCCTGTCTGGCAGCGGTCAATGCATCTTCGATTTTGAACAGGGCTTGGTAGGCGTAGGAGAGAGCGATTTTGGGAACGGATGATTCAGGATTCAGCGCTTCGGCTTTGCGCGCCAATGCGAGCGCGGCATTTTGTTGATTTTTGGCGACCGCGATGACGGCCTGTAATGCATACAGAATGCTGGGGTCATGGTGAAGGCGCAGGGCTTGATCGATAACGGCCGATGCCTCGTCGACGCGCCCTACCGTGAGCAGCAGCGAGGCTTTTAATGCCGGAATATCCGCATTTTGAGCGGCAGCCGAGATACTGTCGAGTTTAGCCAGGGCCTGCTCCACATTGCCCTGCCGATAGGCGTCCAGCGCCGCTTTCGATAACGGATCAGCAGTTGCGAAATGCCGATAATCGATGATCGGCGGATAGTACAATGCCCATTGCACTGCATCGGTCGGCGTCACGGTCAGCGCTTGCAGGCGGGGAGGCTGATTTGGAGAGGCGGTGCCCATCTGGCCTTTTTTGATATGAATGCGGCCGGCTGCATTGGTTGCTGCGACCTGACCGTCAAATACGGCAATCCGGGCTTGCCGGCTGTCAACCGTAACCAGGAATTCGGTGCCTTCATGCACCGCGTTGATAAACGGTGTTTGAACGTTCAGTTTTTGCGGCTGCCGGCTTCTGAAATAGGTAACGCCCTCAAGGAGTTTCAGCAGCCAGGGCGAGGATTCCATGTTCGGCTCCGAAAAAATCAACGTGGAACCTTGATCTAGCGTAATCAATGATTCGTTGCTCAAGACCAGCGTGGCGCGGCTCCGCTTTTCGGTACGAAGGGTGTCGCCCGGGCAAAAAATGTCGTCCTGGCCAACTGCTTGCCATGCGGGATTGCCGGGGTATTGCCTCTTCGCTTTGCCCTGGAGGGAAACGACTTTGGCGGCCGGTTGCTTACAGAGCGGCGCAGCCTCTACAACTAGGTGCATCAATAACAAGATCAGCAATGGGTAACGCTGGGTTTTTCGACGCATATCGATCATAGTGATGGTGTAAAACGGATTCGAATGTGTTTTTATAGGGCGCCCTAACGAAAAGGCTATTTCAAACTAGAGTTTATTGTAGGTGCGGCGCCAAGAAATGCAACCGATTGGTAATATTATCCAGCTCGATCCGCGCGGGTTGGTCGGCACGCCCTGTTGCGGGGGGGGCCGGCGGGCGTTGGTTCAGATACTGGATATAGAAAAGTGTCGGTCCATCGTCCGGATGACGTTGCTCGATGTCGAGAAATGCGTTCAACGCCTCTGTCCACTGGTAGTTTTGAAACAGTCTCAGCGCATGGGCAAATGCGGCGGCCAGCGGCAGCCAGTAAGGATCGACTTGGCCTGTCGGGGCAATCAGTTCGAAGAGTATGACCGGATAGGTTTTTCCTTTCAGTACGAAGGCGCCGACCTCGCGGGTAAAAAAGCCGGATACACCCTCGATTACGCTCGACGACACGAGAATCTGGGTTCCCAGCAGTTTGTTCAAGCCTTCGATGCGCACCGCGGTATTTACGATATCGCCGACCGCGCGGTATTCGAAATGCTCCATCGCGCCGACATTGCCCAAATGCATTTCGCCGAAATGCAAACCCAGTCGGGTCGGTAACTGGTAAGATTGCGACCGGTTAAAACGGTCGATGGCTGCCTTTATTTCCAGGGCGGCACGACAGGCATTGATTTTGTGTCGGCTTTCTTCCAATGGCGCCGCCCATAACGCCAGCATCGCATCGCCGATCACGTCCGAAATGATGCCGTGATGATATTTGACGAGCGGGAACATCTCCCCGTAATATTGGTTCAGGACCGATTTCAGAGTTAAAGGATCCATCGTTTCCGACAGCGTCGTGTACTGGCCCGCATCGGTCGTCATACAGACGCCGCGCACCAGTCCGCCGTAATGCGTGATCGCTTCCAGTTCGGACTGCTTGGCGATGTCGCTAACCACATTATCCGGCAGATAATAGCTGAGCGTCTTGTGCAGGTTTTGCTGGTTCTGTTTGTTTTTTTGCAGATAGGAGAAAATCAACGCGATCGCGGCTGCGGGCGTCTGCAGCAGCAGGGGGATAAACAACGGCAACCATATCTGCGCGGCGGCAAATTGGAAGTAGGCAAAACCGGCATAAGCCGCCGTCAATCCGATCATCAGAGATGCTGCCAGCCGGTGCGAGCATAAACGGCATACGCCAAACAGCAGAAAGCTCCAGAGCATGATCAACAGGCATTGGCTTTGCAGCGGCAAAGGCCGTATCGCATTGTTATCGATCAGGTTGGCGACCGCCGTGGCGGCAATTTCGGTGGTGCTGACCGTTGCGCTGACGCCGCCGGAAAACTCGGTATAAAATCCTTGTAATTTTTCCGGCTCAAGATTTTCGGAGTAACCTACCAGTACGACTTTACGGCGGAAAAGTTCGGGGTTTAAGTGTTTGTTTTCCAGTAACTGATGGAAGGGTATCGTGGTAATCGCGCCGGTTTTGCCGTAATGATTGAAATACCGGTTGTCGGAGCCCTTTGCCAAGGTAAACCAAGATTGCAATAAGCGAGTGGATTCAGGCGGATAATCGGCCTCCGCCAAAAGCTCTTGCAATTGAGTCAAGGATTTTGTCGCGAAGGCCTGCCGGATCAGTTCGGAAATTTCCAGTACGTTGGATTTTTCGGCGAGTTGGGCAAACGTTGGCGGCAACCGCGATGGCAGAGCGGGTTCGATAAGCTGCAGCAGGCGCAGAATTTCGGGGTAAGCCCGGTTCAAGGCATAACATTGAAAAACCGAGACGGGAAAGGTCGGAATGCTGCCGGCGCTTTTTTTGTATGTCCAAAACTGCTTGACGGTCGAGGCCGTCTTGGGAAGCGGAAAGGGCGCTGCGCCGAGCGCGGCATTGGCGAACGCCGGAATCGGATTGATGATCTTTTCGTAAGTAAATTCCCAGGCGGGATCGGTGGAAGGAAACGTGTACTGTTTCAAATAATTGCTGAGAATGACGTTTTTACCGGAGGCGATGGCCTTGGCCAGTCTGATATCGTTGCCGGCATCACGGACTTCGCCAAAATAGATATTGAGGGCGATCACGGCGGGTTCGTAGCGGTTCAATGCCTCGATTAACCGGGCGTAGGTCGATCGCGGCCATTTTTCCGGATTCTCCGGCAAGCGCAATTGCTCCTCCGACGATTTATCAACATTGACGATGATCACGTCGCGCGGCGAGGAAATTGCTCCCCTGACTTTGAAAAGCGCGGCTAATCCCCATTCTTCTTCGAAGCGCAGGCCCAATTTAGTGAGGTTCAATGCAGCTCCCAGGGTGCCTATCAGCAAGGCTGAGAGTACGGCATTCGACGTTTTTTTATAAACATTCATTAATTTCAGGTAACACGCCAAATGGCTTTTGGCATCGGTTTATCTGAACGTTCAGAATCAAGGGGTCAAAAAGCCGTGAACTTACCAGCTATTATAGCCTTGACCAGGGGGGATGTGGGAATGTCAAAAACAAGCAGCGAGGAGCGCCCGTAAACGTTGAGCGTGAACTGCCCGGTAAGTCCGACAGTCCGCAAGTTCGGAGGGGGTGACTAGTACTCAGTCATTGTTGTCCAGCGCGGGTTTTCGGCGTCGGCTTGCGCGTCTGTTGGGCTTTTACCGCTTTGGATGCCTAACTGGATGAGTTCTCCCGACGTTGGTCAAGCATATCCGGGAAACGCTTGAGAAACAACATGCCGAAGATGTACACCTTGAGCTCTGATGCATCCATTTTTGCCGCGCAGTATGCCGGCGGTTTTGAAAAGGTGGCGTTCCAGTTGCGGGAGGATTAAGGGGCATGTAGTAAAGTCCTGTGCGAAATTCGGTCAGCTCCGGTGGGGAAGAGCTGATATCCATTCAAGCCTACAAATCGTTGAAACCAGTAACCGCTATCCCACCTTAACGGCATTACGTCTGCCATTATCGCAGCTAAGGCACAACTCTTGGAATCGGTCATAGGAACGTGGATAATTGGAGGTGGCTCCATACCTTTGAATAGCAATCATCGATTTTAAAGTGAAATCCCTGCTGCTGATTTGGCTGCCATTTTGATCGGTGAGTGGTGCCCGTTTATTATGCCCTTTATCTGATTACATCGAGCAGCATGACATAAAAAGCCGCGATTTACGCGGCCCTTGTTTGATTGGTGGAGCCCTCCCTGGGCATCCTGAAACATCATTCGATATTCTGAATCTGCTCCCGAACCTGCTCGATCAGCACCTTCAGCTCAATTGAGATTTTGGTGATTTCCTTGTCTGACGATTTCGCGCCCAGCGTATTTGCTTCGCGGTTCATTTCCTGCATCAGAAAATCAAGCCGCCGGCCGACCGGTTCGTCCTGCGCTATCACACGCAACACTTCCGTGATATGCGTTTCCAACCGATCCAGTTCTTCGGCGATGTCGAGTTTTTGCGTCAGAAACACCAGTTCCTGTTCGAGTCGGTCGAAATCGGGCTGGGCAACCAAGTCCATAATCCGATCCTTCAGTTTGTAGCGGATCGCCTGCAAAACTTCGGGCATACGCTTCTTAGCGGCATCGGTGTACGTTTGCATTTTTTTGCAACGGTCCTCAATCAGCACTTGCAGTTGTCGCCCTTCCCGCTCGCGCACTTCCAAAAGTTTCAGCAAGGTCTGGTTGACTAGCCCGGCAATGCCCCGATTCAGATCATCCTTGTCCAGTTCGGGCTCCTGCTGGATGCCCGGAAAGGTCAGCACATCGAGCGCGGAGAAGGGCTGCGGGGCGGTCATTTGTTCCTCGATTTGCTTCGCCGCGGTCAGTAGTGCGGAGACGGCGTCCCGGTTAACGAAAAAACTTTGCGTATCCTTGATCTGCTTTTTGTTGGTGAGCGTGCATTCGATCTTGCCGCGACTGATTTTTGCGGCAATCGCGGAGCGTATTTCGGACTCGGCAAAACGTAGCCGTTCCGGCAATTTGATCAGGATGTCGGTATAACGGTGATTGACCGAACGTAATTCACAATTTATCGTCAGCGCGCCGATTTCCGTTTCGGTGCTGGCAAACGCTGTCATACTTTTAGTCATTATTCACCTATAATTAAGCTCGGCTTTGAATCGAATGTGCAAAGATGGCGGAATATTACGAACCCGAAACGTACCCAATAGAATGGAACTATCTCCAAACCGGGACCATTATAGACCAGTATGTGATCGAACGGGAATTGGCGCACGGCGGATTTAGCTCGGTTTATTTGGCTAGGCAGACTTCCGATCAGGTGCAGGTTGCGATCAAGGAATATTTGCCGCGTAAATTGGCGCACCGGACCTGGAATAATGTGGTCGTGGTCAACGACGAAGAGTTTCAGCCCCTGTTCAAGCGCGGCCGACGGCTGTTTTTTGAAGAAGCACGCGTGTTGGCGACATTGAAGCATCCGAATATCGTCGAAGTGATCAATTTTTTTGAAGCCAACTCGACCGTTTATATGGTGATGGTTTACAACTACGGCGTCACGCTTGAAAAAGTATTGTCCAAGAAAGCCTTGAATATCAACGAAGACATCATTAAAGCGATTTTCAATACCTTGCTGGACGGTGTCGGCCATATCCACCGACACGGCTATCTGCATTTGGACATCAAGCCGGCCAACATTCTGGTACGCCCAGGCAATGATTCGGTACTGCTCGATTTTGGCGCTTTTCAGGCATTTCCGGTCAAGTCCCAGCAGCAGACCAAGGTGTTGACGAGGGGCTTTTCGCCGATCGAGCAATATAATCTGTGTACGCCGCTTGGGCCGTGGACCGATATTTATGCGATTGGCGCCAGCATGCGCACCTGTTTGGATTTGAAATCGCCGCAACCTGCGCCAGAGCGCGCCGAAAAGGACGCGCTGGAGCCCGCGGCAAAACTGTTCAAGCGCAAATATTCCGGGCCGCTACTGCAAGCGATAGACTGGGCGATGGGCCTTTATCCGAAGGATAGGCCGCAATCCGCAGCCGAACTCAGAGCGGCGTTGAACGCTGAAGAGTAGCCGTTTACAGTCCCTTGCTGCGGTTTTCCATGCGCCGCAATAATTCTCCCATGATCAGCCGATACAGTTCGTCGCCCAGATATTTATCCTCGACGCCGCTGTCAATACTTGGGTTGTCATTCACTTCTATCACATAACCCTTGCCGTTTTTCTCCTTCACATCGACGCCGTAAAAACCGTTTCCGATCGGCTGCGTGGCTTTCAGCGCCGCATCGAGTACCGCTTTGGGCACTTCAAAGGTTGGAAGGGTTTCGAAATTTCCAGTATCGGTGCGGTTGCTGCCATGCCGGTAGATTTGCCAGTGATTCTTGACCATATAATAGCGGCAGGCATAGAGCGCCTTGTTGTTGAAGATGCCGATGCGCCAGTCGAAATCGGTATAGAGAAATTCCTGCGCCAGCAGCAGCGCCGACTTTTGAAACAGTTCGGGTAGTTTCTGCTCGAGTTCCTGCCGGTTGTTCACCTTGACGATGCCGCGCGAAAACGAGCCGTCCGGAATTTTGATTACGACCGGATAGCCGGCTTCGGCTTCCAGCCGGTCCAGATGCACCGCGTTGCCCTTATGCAGCAGCCAGGTTTTCGGCGAGGGCACCCGGTGCGTGCGGAACAGGTCGGCCAGATAAACCTTGTTCGTGCAGCGCAGCATCGAGGTCGGATCGTCGATCACGACCAGCCCTTCGGTTTCGGCTTTTTTTGCAAAGCGGTAGGTATGGTGGTCTATCGCGGTCGTTTCGCGGATGAACAGACCGTCGAACTCGGGCAGGCGCACATAATGCTGCTGAGTGATCAGTTCGACATCGATGCCGAGCTGGCGGCCGGCGTTGATGAACTTCTTCAATGCGCCGCGATTGCTCGGCGGCAGTTCTTCATCGGGATTGACCAGGATCGCCAGATCGTAGCGGGTCGCCTTGCGCACACGCCCCTTGCGCCAGACCTTTTTGCTGAACCGGTCCAGCGCCTCGGCGAACAGTGTCTGCTGGGCATCGTCGAGACTACGGTGCGAAACCGCGCGCAAGGCGTTGATCTCCCAGCGGTCCCGATAATTTAAGGTGACTTCGAGTACAGGGCAAGAAAAGCGCTCGAACAACAGGCGGGCCAGATCCTGGAAATCCGGGTCCGGGGTGGTGCCGAAGTAGCTGAGCAGTTTGATTTCCTCCTGTTTGCTTTTGGATTTGAAAGCCTTGGCCAAAGTTTGGGATAAATCCTCGATTTGCAGCCGGTACAAGGCTTTTCTTCCCAAATCGTTCAGCACCTTGACCGACGGAATTACGTGATGTCCGCGCGCCTCGGCAAGCAGCGAGCAATAATATCCGTCGGATAAATACCGGTAGCTACCGCACAGATTGATTACGCGCACGCGCTCGTCCGATCCGCCTTGATCGGTGGCCAGATAGGTTTCAAAGGTAACCACATGCTCGCTGGGATAATAAGGGCTCCAGTCGGCCAGATCGTCAACAACCAGTACGGTGCGCGCCATAGTAAAATTTATTCCTTAACATGGTAAGTCAGTCTATTGAGACCGCTTGCCGCAATAGGCAAGTCGAAAGATCGGTTTTTTGGAAAAGCGGATTAATTGTACCCGCGATCAGGATGCTACGGTACTTTGGGTAGGATTAACGTTGCATGAATGCGTAAATTATCGCTAAGTAGATGTTGCTTTCGCGAAGCCGGAGCGAATGCGGCGCACGGCAATCAAGATGCCCAAACGGTAGAATTCACCGGCGTTGCGCGGCTCATGAAAGAGAAACCGTTTTGGAAAAGAGGTTGAGGACGACAACTCCTGCAACTATGAGCAGCAACCCTATGATTGCCGGAGCATCCAGAGACTGCCCGAAGAAGACCCACGCAACCAACGCAATTAGAGCGACACCTGAACCGGACCAGATGGCATAGACCACTCCAACCGGGAGTGTCTTGAGCGTGAGCGACAGAAAGTAGAAGGCCGTTGCATACCCAACTATGACGACAAGCGATGGCCACAAACGCGAAAAACCCTCCGATGCCTTTAGGGCCGAGGTCGCGGCTACCTCACTGACGATAGCTACTGAAAGAAAAATCCACTGCTGCATTTGCGCGATCCTTAGTATTGAGGCGTCCAACTACAATTAGGCATCCTAAACGACGCAAAACAGTATGCCATCAAGATATCCGATCCGATATGAAAATAAAAAACTCACTATATTCAGTTGTTTGTGTGAAAAATAGCATATCCCAAACAAAATGCAATATTCTCGTATAATTTTCCGGGCAATTATCTGAGTTGCCCAATCATGTCAGAGAGCAGCTTTGCCGAAGCGCAAGGGGATCGATCATTTGAGGTTTCGATATCCTCTATTCCGTTAATTTTGTATCGAGGGTACTGGCTTCTTTGCTGATTTGAATGACCGAGTAATGTCATGCAGGGACAAAATAAATGGCATATGGATTATTGTCGATCAAAATGACCGCTTAATTGTTGGCGGCGATTCTCGCCGATAGGAAGCAAATGGGCAACGTGTTACGATAAAGGCTTCATAAGCGAAGTAGGCCGGCTGGTTTATGTCTTACCGTTTACCGTTTGTTCCTCTGAATACGGATATTTTTCCTGACTGTTATACCGCTGCCAGACAGCGCTGGTTGGCATTGTTGTCCGGGTTGCCCTTTCATACCAAGCATCGGGCTTTTCCCTGTCCCGGCACAGGTCCCGAGGGCGAGCCGTTGTTTACCGACAGCGTCTGGATCGGGCCCGAGGATGGGAAAAGCGTTGTCGTACTGATCGGCGGTACGCACGGGATCGAAGGTTATGCGGGCAGTGCGATACAAATCGATCATTTGTTGATGCTGGCCGAAGGTCATGTCGCGTTGCCGGAAGGCGTTGCGTTATTGATCGTCCATGCGTTGACGCCGTGGGGCTATGCCTGGCGGCGGCGCTGCGATGCGGACGGGATCGATCTGAACCGCAATTTCGTCGATTTTTCAGCGCCGCTGCCCGCAAATGACGGCTATGCGGAACTCCGCGAAGCGCTGTTTCTGGACGATGCCGAACAAAGGCAGCGGCTGCTGGCCGATTTTGAACGCCGGCATGGACGGATTGCACTCGAAAAGGCGGTCAGCGCCGGGCAATACCACGATCCGAAAGGGCCGTTTTATGGCGGCAACAAAGCCAGTCATGGGCGGCAGGTCACCGAACAACTGATCGCAAACTATGCGCTCGGTCAGCGCGATCTGGCGGTGATCGATCTGCATACCGGCCTCGGCTCCTACGGCTATGGCGAGATCATCTGCGATCACGAACCGGGCAGCGCGGGCACGCAGGCGGCGTTGCGCTTCTATGGCGATTCGGTGACGCTGCCTTTGCTTGGCACTTCCAGTTCGGTGCCGAAAACCGGCTTGCTCGATTATGCCTGGCACAAGATCATGAACGAGCGCAGCTGCTATATCACGCTCGAATTCGGTAGTTTCAGCACCGACCGGCTGTTCGAGGTGTTGCTGCGGGATCATCGGTTATGGACGGAGCCTGCGCCTATCGAACTTCGCCGTCGTCACAGTTTTGCGATGTTGCAGCATTTTTGTCCGGCCGACAGGGCTTGGCGGGAAATGGTGTTGTTCCGGGGGCGGCAGGTCATCGCGCAGGCATTGGCGGGATTATGAACAGCGAAGACATCCTGATCCGTCCGGTCCGTCCGAACGACCTCGAAGGACTGGTCAAGCTCGAAAACGCCAGTTTCGATACCGACCGCTTGAGCCGCCGCAGCTTTAAACACTGGATTGCGACCGAGCACCGGGCGCTCTTGGTTGCCGAATTCGACAGCCGTATTGCCGGCTATATCCTGATCATCTATCATCCGGGCACCCGGTTGGCGCGCGTCTATTCGCTGGCGGTCGAACAGCGGCTGAGAGGCTACGGCATCGCCAAAAAACTGATGGCGGCCGGCGAACAGGCCGCGCACGATAGTGGCCGGCTGTATCTCAGGCTGGAAGTCAGTGTCGATAATACGCCCGCGATTCGGCTCTATGAAGCCTTGGGTTTCCAAAAATTCGGCCTGTACCGCGATTATTACGAGGATCATAAGGACGCGCTCCGCTTCCAGAAACTGATTCGCCATTATCAGGACACCCTGCAGCACCGGACCGTGCATTGGCTCAAACAAACGACGCCGTTCACCTGCGGCCCCGCCTCGCTGATGATGGCGATGCACGGGCTGAACGATGCCTATCAGCCTTCGCGCGAGGAGGAAATCAATTTGTGGCGGGAAGCGACGACGATCTTCATGACCTCCGGGCACGGCGGCTGCCATCCGGTCGGTCTCGCGCTCGCGGCGAAGCGGCGCGGCTTTAGGGTCGAAGTCTGGATCAATCAAACCGAGACGCTGTTCATCGACGGTGTCCGCAGCGAGGACAAAAAACAGGTCGTCGAACTGGTCGATCATGCGTTCAAACGCGAAGCCGAGACACAAGATATTGCGGTGCATTACACCAACATCACCCAGGACGATCTGACCGGCATCTTCAATGCCGGCGCAATCCCGCTGATCCTGATCAGCACATTTCAACTGGACCGGAAAAAAGCGCCGCACTGGGTCGTGATGAGCGGTTTCGACGATGCCTGCCTGTACATGCACGATCCCGATGCCGACGAAGACCACAAAAACGAGCTGGATTGCCAATTCGTGCCGGTCGCGCGCGCCGATTTCGACCGAATGTCCTGCTTTGGCAAGAACCGTCTGCGTACAGCGGTGATTCTCTGGCCGGGCTGAAGCCGGCGCTATTGATAAGCAAAATGCAATGAAAACATTATTGATCACCGGCAGCACTTCGGCTACCGGCATAGCCGTGAGCAAAGCACTGGCCGAACGCGATGCGCGAATGGTTTTGCATTATCATGCGAATCAGGAAAAGGCAGACGCGCTTTCCGCCTGGCTGAGCGCCAAAGGCTGCGTCCATAGTTTTTACCGGACCGATTTGACCCGACCCGAAAATGCCAAAACCCTTATCGATTATGCGCTGGAACACTTTGGCCGACTCGATGGCTTAATCAATGTGGTCGGTCCTTTCGCTTACAAAAACATTCTGGATGTCACGCCCGAGGACTGGCTGGCCGACATCGACATGAACCTGAATAGCTGTTTTCATACCTGCCATTACGCGCTGGATGCATTGCGAAACAGCCGAGGCCAAATCGTCAATTTCGCCTTTGCCGGCGTCGAAAACATCAAGCCTTGGCCGATGTCGACGGGCTACTGTGCCGCGAAAACCGGTGTCGCGGCATTGACTAAAAGCTTGGCGGCGGCGCTGGCTCAGGATAAGGTGCGGGTCAATGCGATCTGTCCCGGCCTGATTGACGATGAAAGCATCAACACCGAGGAAAGGCGGGGGATGGCCGAGCAGATTCCGTATGGCCGGCCAGTCATGCCCGATGAAATCGGTAAAACAGCGACATGGCTGATTTATGACAGTCCGGAAATGATGACCGGATCATTGCTGACAGTTGCGGGCGGCTGGGAGTATTGAGAATTTAAGGGATTGAAAGTTTAGCAAATGTCTCGGCTACCTAAGAGCCGGTGATCGTGAGAAAAGACTTGCAGCAGATGGGGCCGAATACTCAGAATAGCAATTCGCAAAATCCGCGAATGAAGGCGATATTGATGCTGTTTCAAAGATAAATTTACGTTATGGACCCGATAGGCAAATCCCCGTTTTGCCAGCGCGTAATTTTTTGGGTGGAAATAGAATCTCATGAGGCCGGCTTTTCATGCCAAGACCGATTCATAGCAAAATACGCTTGTTTCTTGTTTTTTTAGCGGTCTGTAGCGGCGCTGCCGCAGCGGCTTATGCGACTCCACTGGAATCCTGGAAGTCGGCAGGATATTTGCTCAAAAGTTTTGAAGAGATTGCGATGTACAACGAATATTCGGATCGCCAGGTCGGCATCAGAAAGTGGACAACGCCAATCCGTTATTTTTTCGTGCATCGGGTAGGGGACCAGGAACTGCATGAGCGCTTGACCAAAATGCACATCAAGCATCTGTCGAACATCACCGGGTTAAGCATCAGTCCGGCGGCAACACGGAAGGAGGCGAATCTGCTGATCATTTTTTCGACCGAGATGAAGCTGCAGAACGAACTGCTGACCGATTTTGGTATTCGCTCATCGCAACAGCGCAATGACCTGTTTCGCCACAGCGTTTGTCTGGGGAGTTTTTCGGTAGCCGCCGACGCCTCGATCACGCGGGCGGTCGTGATCATTCCGGTAGACCGCGCCGCCGCTCATGCCAAGCTGATCGATTGCATCGTCGAAGAAATCACCCAGATTTTAGGCTTGCCGAACGACTCCGAAAAAGTGTTTCCGTCGATCTTCAACGACAAGTCGGTCAACTCGCTATTGTCCGGGCTGGATTATTTGCTGCTGAAAATGCTCTACGACCCGCGTATCAAAACAGGCATGACTTTTGTCCAGGCGGCGCCGGTTTTGAAAAAGATCGTCGATGAATATGAACGCGACAAACTCATCGAAACTGCCGAAGCGCGAGTCAGAACGGGAGAGCTTTATGATTTGCTGTATTAAGCCAACAGCCGAAAAAACCGGCCGCACGATAGGATAGTCCGAGGCTCGGACCCATAAAACCTGACGATAAGCTATCTTCGATGGTTCATGCTATGGGCTTCCGGCTTGTATTCTCGATCCTCCCACACGCATTCAGCAAGTTATGAGCAGTTAATCCTAATTCCGAGAACGGCAATAAATCGAGGTCGTGTCATCATTGCGGAAAGGCTGGGCATTAGGATACTCCGCTACTGACCTCCATAACGATTATGGACATAATCATCTAACTGCGAGATTGTGTTACTATCCTCCGATACAACTTGTTTTAAGTGCTTCGCAAGAAGTTCGTTTGCAATCGTAATTCGATAAATCAATGGGTTACGCTACCCAGGTAACGCAAACGGATTTTCTGCTGGCCACTTATTACATCGCCGATACTGAGTATCCCAACCAATTTGCCCTGATCCATAACAGGTAAATGGCGAGTATGAGTCGAAGTCATCAGTATCATGCACTGCTCTACAGAATCATCAGGATCAACGCATATTGTATTTATATCCATCATCTCGGAAACAGGCGCCTCCAGGCTAGGCGCGCCTCTATACATAAGATGCTGCAAATAACCCCGTTCGGTAAAAATACCAACAAATTTGTCATGATGTGTAATAGCGATAGCTCTTATATTATGATCCGTCATTATCTTTATTGCAGCTAAGACCGGTGAGTTATCTTCAATTGAGAATAGGCTATTATTTTTCTTGGCGTGTAATATGTCTCTGACTTTACGTCTATTCCTTATTCCGCTGGCTACAGAATCGGATAGGTCTTTGCTGCAATTCATAAGCGCCTTAATGAGTTTGGCAGAACTCTGAGAAAAGGCCCCCTCAGCAGTCAGTAACGACCTTGCTTTCACCTTGTTATTTGCGTTGCTATGGTAAACCACTTCAGCGGCAATGCGGTGGAAGTGTTCATGTGCGGTACACATTGATTCAAAGGAGGGTAAATTGTTATACCGTACGCCATCTCCGTAAATCCACTGGCCGAGTTCACAAACATGGCAATCCGCTACTTTTTTAAGGTCCTGGATGATGCCTTCTTCTATGTGCTGTTTCAGCCTTAAGTTCCAATGAATATGCGTTTCGATAGCATCATTGAAAATGTTCATATTTTTTACTCCCAACTGTTTGAGATAACTGAGAATTATTGGTTATCTTCATTGCTAAGCGCCAAGCCCCCAATGAGCGGTAAATTTATGTCTTTAAGTGCTTAGCAGAAAGTAAATTGGTATTGAGAGCCAAAACCAGCGCCGATTTCATCGATAGCCTCCTCAAGTTCGGTAGGTGTAAACGATTGGAATGGCAGCCACTCGTATTTCAT
>NZ_JAXUHN010000055.1:0-66004 GCF_035916875.1 Methylomicrobium sp. Wu6 | reverse complement strand
TGAAATACGAGTGGCTGCCATTCCAATCGTTTACACCTACCGAACTTGAGGAGGCTATCGATGAAATCGGCGCTGGTTTTGGCTCTCAATACCAATTTACTTTCTGCTAAGCACTTATACGGTGGCGCCATTGGACTTTAGTCCAATGGCCGAACTGTAATTGCATATCGGCCTGAATGGGTTCACTCATAAGCGCTTAACAAAAAGCCAATCCGTATAAAGACCCGAAGTCTTCACCGATTTTATCAACGATTGTTCGGGTTCTTCAGGCGTATAAGTGCATGTGCAAAATAAACCCGGCATTTTTTAGAACGCCTTGTGAAAGGTGGTAATAAAAACAATAGCATGCCTGAAATTGCTGGCTGGATAAATATGCATAGGTACTTACCATTTAAAGCGAGGCCATTTGTACGTCATCTTGTGCCTGAGCATTTCTATCCGGTTCGGTTCAGGACTATAGGATGGCAGGAAATAAAATCGCCTCCTTTTTTCCAACGGATCCCAATAAAGCTCCAGTTTTTTAGCCATCTGAATGCATGCATTGCCCATTTTCGATTCTGAAAAGGGCGATTTAATGTGCAGTAATTTTGAAGCGAATGTCCGGTAAGCGATAAAATATCCTGCTAATCGATTATTTTTTAAATTCGTTAACGGAATTCAATGACTATCACCACACGTTTTGCCCCCAGTCCTACCGGTTATCTCCACATCGGCGGCGCCCGCACCGCTCTATTTTCCTGGCTTTACGCACGCAAGCACGGCGGCGATTTCATCTTGCGCATCGAGGATACTGATCTTGAGCGCTCGACGCAGGAGTCGGTCAATGCGATTTTGGAGGGCATGACCTGGCTGGGACTCGAATACGACAAGGGGCCGTTTTACCAAACGCACCATTTCGATCGCTACAAGGAAGTGATTCAGCAATTGCTTGCACAGGGTGATGCCTATTATTGCTGCTGCAGCAAGGAAGAACTGGAATCTGTGCGCAACGAGCAAATGGCCAATAAGGAAAAGCCGCGCTACAATGGCAAGTGCCGCGATGCGGGACATAAAGGCGATGACGGCCGCGATTATGTGGTCCGTTTTAAGAATCCTGTGGACGGCATGGTCACAATCAACGATCTGGTCAAAGGCGACATCGTGGTCGCCAATAAAGAATTGGATGACTTGGTGATCGCGCGGGCGGATGGTTCGCCGACTTATAACCTGACCGTGGTGGTTGACGACATGGATATGAAAGTCACACATGTGATTCGCGGTGATGACCATATCAACAATACGCCTCGGCAGATGAACATTTTGAAAGCGTTGGGCGCTGCGGTGCCCTTATATGCGCATTTGCCGATGATATTAGGCGCGGACGGCGCGCGGCTGTCCAAGCGTCACGGCGCGGTCAGCGTGATGCAGTTCCGCGATGACGGTTATTTGCCGGAAGCGTTGCTGAATTATCTGGTGCGACTCGGCTGGTCGCATGGCGATCAGGAAGTTTTTTCGGTCGATGAAATGGTCGAATTCTTTGAACTGGAAAACGTGAATGTCTCCGCGTCGACGTTCAATACGAAGAAATTGTTATGGCTCAATCATCAGTACATCATGAACAGCGACCCGGCGCATATTGCGCGTCATTTGAGCTGGCATATCGGCCAGTTGGGCATCGATCCTTCGGAAGGGCCGGCCTTGGTTGAAGTCGTGAAAGCGCAACGGGAACGCAGTCAGACTTTGATCGAGATGGCACAGGCCAGCGCTTTTTTTTACCGCGAGTTTGATGAGTACGATGAAAAAGCGGTTAAAAAGAATTTCACCGCGGAAGCCGCGGAGGTGTTGGCCGCACTGCATGAGCAATTTGCAAGAATTGAAGACTGGCAAGGGGAGGCGCTGCATCAGGTGATAGTCGATCTGGCCGAAGCCAGGGCATTGAACATGGGCAAGGTGGCGCAGCCATTGCGTGTGGCGGTGACCGGCACGGCCGTATCCCCGGCGATCGATGTGACCTTGGCATTGCTCGGTAAGGGTAAGACCTTGGACAGAATACAAAAAGCGATCGAGACGATAAAAAATTTGAATTAAGGCTGGACAATCTGTCTAAACCCCTTTAAAATGCGCGCTCTCATCTGATGGGGCCATAGCTCAGCTGGGAGAGCGCTTGCATGGCATGCAAGAGGTCAGCGGTTCGATCCCGCTTGGCTCCACCAAATCAGACGGATTGACACTTATTATTGTCCCCATCGTCTAGCGGCCTAGGACACTGCCCTTTCACGGCGGTAACAGGGGTTCGAACCCCCTTGGGGACGCCACTAGCTACTCTATCAACGATGTGTTGATTTAGAAGGTAATAAGTAAAAAAGCCACTTTGGCATGCTTACGTTCTTTCGAACGGTATGCCTGACAGACCAGACTCTGTCCCCATCGTCTAGCGGCCTAGGACACTGCCCTTTCACGGCGGTAACAGGGGTTCGAACCCCCTTGGGGACGCCATATTCGAAGGGCTATCCGGAAAGGATAGCCCTTTTTTATTGCCTTCACTTTAACCGATCGGTCGGTGCGAGTTCAGATTACTCCGTCGTGATTCGGCTTGATGTTTGCCCTGCTGTAAATCAAATCGACCAATTGTTTAAACCATCGCGTGCGGTTCAGCACCACGTACAGGATCAAGGTTTCTAGTATCGGCACCGGAATCACATGCAACACGATTAAGACGATCAGGATCAGGGCTGAAAAGAACCGGGGCAGAAAGTCGATTTTATTTCGATTCATTCGCTTGTATTTTCGGGTTTTTTACTGCTATAGATTTGATCGACCAGATTTTTAAACCAGTACGGACGCGCAACCAGAATGTACAGCACCAGGGTTTCCAATATCGGAAGTGGAATCACGTGCAGGATGATCAACCCGATCACCACGATGAAACATAACGCCATTCTGGAGTAGAAGGAATCTTTATATGGGCTCATGAACAAGGGGGAGGTTAGTTGAGATCATTCATATCGTTTTCATTGCCGCGCGTGGCCGGTATGATTGTATATATCCAGAACCGCGTTTTTGAACCATAGCGGCCGGAAAATCAGAATATACAATAAGATGAGCGATGTGACAGGAAATGGTAAAGTATCAAGTATCATCAACAAAAAAACAACGATAGTCCATTTGATTCTGGCAGTGGTGGAGTTATGACTCATGTTGCATAAATTCAAGATGGCTCGGATGTCATAAAATACCCCAATTCGATCAGATTAAACAGCGCAAGATCGGTGCTCTCATTAATATTTGCCTCTTTCCATGCGGTCGAGCAGGATCGCAATCAGCATATCGTTCATCACATTCACTCCGGACCGGCAGCGGGCAATGATCCAGTCGATCGTAGTGATCAGCGGCACCGCGGTAATGACCAGCGCTTCCGGTAGGCCAGCGGTGCTGAGCACCAGGGGCAAGGCGATCAAGCCTGCTTCGGGAATTCCCGAAATGCCGACGCCGACCATGATCGCGGCGGCGACGATGATCAATTGCTGTGCAAGATTCAGATCGATGCCGATAGCCTGTGCCAGAAACAGCGCGGCCATCGCTTCGTACAGAATAATGCCGTCATTGTTCAAATTGGTGCCGATGCAGACAGACAAGCGCGCCGATCGGCTTGAAATGCCCATGTTTTCGGTCAGGCAGCGCAGGGTGATCGGCATCGTCGCGAGGCTGCTGTTGGTCGATAGCGCGGTGATGATTGCATCGGCGCCTTCGCCAAAATAGCGTTTGATCGGCATCTTGCCGCCCCATTTCGCCATGCAGGGATAATAAACGAACGCATGGATCATCAAGCCGCCGAGCATGGTGACCAAAAAAACCGCAACCAATGCAAAAACATCCAGGCCCGCTTTGCCGACCACTTGCGCGACGACGCCGAAAACCGCAAACGGAATCGCCTTGACGACCCAGAGCAGCATTTGAATCAGCAAGTGATAGCACACGCCGATCAATTTTTCGATCATGAGCAGGCCGGAACGATCTTCGTCCGCTGTTTGTTGCTTTAACCGGCGGATCGCGCTGCCGGCCAGCAAGGCCAATAAAATGATCGCAATCACGTTATTTTTAACGAACGGCTCCGCCAAACTTTCTGGGATGTAGCCGATGATATTTTTCAGAGGGTCGAGCGATAGGTTTTCCGGTATCGTTTTTGGCGCAATGGGGTTTTTCCCCGTATGCAACTGGGCGGTCATCGCCGTCAATCGGCCTTCCCAATAGCGGCCGGGATGCAGGCTATTCATCAGCGTCAGGCCGATCACCATCGCCACGGACAGATTCATCGCACATAAAGCCAACAGACGGCGGCCGTGCTTGAACGAAATGTCCGTATTGATCATCGCTTCCATAATGGCAAAAAAGATCAGCGGCGTTGCCAGGGATTTTAAGAGGCGGATCACCAATTGGCCTAATTGCCCCAACGTCGAGTTGTTCAATAAATCAAAGCCGTAATTTTCGGTCCCGAAAAATACACCCAGTGCAGTGCCGGAAAGGACGCCGATAATCACCTGCACATATAAGGGCAACGCGGTCAAGCTGATTTTGTGCATGGGTCGTTTCTTGTGCTAGGGTTATAGGATAGATATCACTTCCGAACAGTGTAACATTCTGTTTTATGCGAGGATAAGCGCTTCGGCCTCTTGAACGCGCTATCGGATTCGAGAATCTGGCGTTTCGCCGATCTGCTGTCATTTTGTCGCGGCCGGTTTGGGTGTAACATTCTTGGAGTCTATAACCATCGGAGTATTGCCATGAGTTCCTGTTGCCATGATCCCACCGAACCGCCTAGAGTCGATCCCCGCGATGTTCTCAGGGAACAGGAGCATTACGATAATCTGGTCCGCGATCTTTTTACCGGCGATCCTGAAAGAATTTTGCTTAGATTGTTGAACGAATCCAATGCCTATTTGCGGGAGTTGGCGGCGCTCAGGGCGCATTACCCCGCAGTACGTCTTCAAGCGATCGCATTGTTGAATGACAAAAGTTTGGATGCCCTGGAACGCATCTCCGAAAAGGAACTGGATTCGCCTTTCGGGGAGGCGGCGCGGCAACGGATCGAGCAATTGAAATAATCCGGCATCTTCGCGATGCGGTGTTCTCCGGTTACTTTTGGATAGTAAGATTTGCTCCTGGTACGACACATCAACACGATAAGAAAAAATGGGCAAGAAAGAGTATAAAACTACATTGACGCAGTTGCAGATCGAATTGGTCAAGCTACAAAAGCACATCATCAAACATGACGAAAAAGTGTTGATCATTTTCGAGGGCCGGGATGCTGGCGGTAAGGACGGCTCGATCAAGCGCATCATTCAGCATCTAAGTCCGCGCGAAACCCGCGTGGTTGCCTTGGGTAAACCTTCCGACCGGGATAAAAGCAGTTGGTATTTTCAACGCTATACGCCGCATTTGCCCTCGGCGCAGGAGATGGTGCTTTTCAACCGCAGTTGGTACAATCGTGCCGGCGTCGAGCGGGTGATGGGTTATTGCAATGACGAGGAATACCACGAGTTTCTCGAAACCGTGCCGGATTTCGAATTGATGCTAGTGCGGTCGGGGATTAAGCTCTTGAAGTATTATCTGGACATTAGCCGCGAAGAACAAAAACGGCGTCTCGAAGATCGTGAACGGGACCCGCTGAAACAGTGGAAAATCAGTCCGGTCGATCTGGAAGCTGTCAAGCGTTGGGACGACTATAGCCTTGCCCGCAATATCATGCTTGCGAGAACGCATCGTCTGTTTTCGCCTTGGACCATGGTGCGCGCCGACGATAAAAAAAGCGCCCGAGTCAATATCATCAAGGACATTTTGTTTCGCCTCGACTACAAGGACAAAGACGAGGCCCTGGTGCTTCCCGATGCGGACATCGTGTTCAATTACGCGGAAAATTATCTGAAACACGGTATGATCGCGCAGTAGTCGGAGGTTGTCATAATTGCCGGTATTTCGGCAGCTTATATACCGCCCAGATCTGGACTATTTCCCTGTCCATCGATAAACCCGAACAGAGTCCTTTCACGTTGAGGACATATTCAGTAATTAAAATTGCGTACTGTGCCATACCGCGAACTTATGTAGGGTATCAGAGTCGATAGCCTAACATTTCAACGTTGCAAAATCGGTGGGAATTCCATGACCAATCATCAATCAAGCGCCGCCCCAGTTACCGCGTCGATAATTTCCCTGTTGCAAAAATGGCTGGATCGCAATGTGATCGATTTGGGCCGGCAGATGCGCGTCAGTTATGTACCGCCACTGATGGTTTATCTGGCGGCGGGTGTGTCCGGTTTGACCGGCATCGTCGGGACATTTTTCGTGAAGGAGTATCTCGGTTTGTCTGCCGAGTTTCTGGCTGCGCTGGGTTTTTGGGCGATGTTGCCCTGGGCGTTGAAGATGCCGATGGGTCATCTGGTCGATTTATTATGGCGTTTTAAGGCCCGCCTGGTCTATTTGGGCGCGGCGCTGATCGCCGCCAGTTTGCTGATAATGATAAACCTCTTAGGCGATAGTGAATATATGCGGCATGTGTGGCCGGTCGAAAGCTGGTATGTACTAGCGGCGCTCTTGGCGCCGGTCGGTTATGTGATTCAGGATACCGTGGCCGATGCGATGACCGTGGAAGCCGTTGCCCACTGCGACAAGGAGGGGCGTCCGCTTCCTGAAGCGCAAATTCTGGCCGCGCACACCACGATGCAAACTTTGGGTCGAGTCGCTATTATCGGCGGCAGCTTACTCGTGGCAGGCGTCAATGTCGGATTCTTCAGCGGGATCGGAACGATGGGGGCGGCCGAGAAAGCCGCGGTTTACCTGTCGATATACCGGTGGGCGCTATGGGTTCCGGTGATCTCGATTCTGGGTGTCGTGTTGTCGTCTTATTTGCGATCGCAAGAAGAATGGCGGCTTGCCGCACAAGGTTATGAGTTTGATGAAATCGAACGCATGTCCGCCGCCGGCGTGCATGAAGCGCCCGCGGTCAATTGGCCGCTGTTGGGCGGCGGGCTCGGATTCGCGTTTTTCGCGGCAGTGATGGGGCTGGGCGGCTTCTCGAACAGCGAGGAGATCGTTTTCATCGGCTCTTTGTCCATCGTGATGTTTTTGATGTGGCGGTTGACGATGGATCTCGAGAGTAAAACGAGAAATCAACTGTACGGCACCGCCTTCGTGATCTTTGCGTTTCGCGCGGTGCCGACGACCGGCGCCGGCGAAACCTGGTGGATGATCGACGACCTCGGTTTCGATCAACAGTTTATCTCGAAATTGTCGCTGATTTCGAGCGCGTTGACCTTGCTCGGCATGTTTTTGTTTCGTCGTTTCATGGCCGAGCGGCCGATTACCTACATTATCGCGGCACTGACCATTGCGTTGACCCTGTTGTATCTACCGAATATCGCGCTGTATTATGGTCTGCATCACTGGACGGCGGCGTTGACCGGCGGCGTCGTCGATGCCCGCTTCATCGCGTTGGTTGATACTGCGCTCGAGTCGCCACTGGGGCAAATCGCGATGATTCCGATGCTGGCCTGGATCGCCAATTCGGCGCCGAAGCAATTGAAGGCGACTTATTTCGCGGTTATGGCGGCGTTCGTGAATCTGGCGCTGTCCTTGTCGCAACTGTTGACAAAATGGTTGAATCAAAGCTTCGTGATCACGCGTGAGGTTCGCGACGTGGCGACCGGCCAGATCATGACTCCGGCGGATTATAGCGAACTCGGCTGGCTATTGATCGTGGTGATGGGATTGAGCTTCATGATACCGGTCGCGGCGATTGTGTTCGCGAAACGGACGTTATTGCAGGAACAGCCCTGATCTTAGCCTTCCGGCAAAAAGCCTCCGGCTTGCATATTCCATAAGCGATAGTAATAACCTTGCAGCGCCAGTAATTCGTCGTGCGTGCCGTCTTCGACGATGCGGCCCTGATCGAAGACCAGGATGCGGTCGAGATAGGCGATCGTCGATAAGCGGTGAGCGACAGCGATTACGGTCTTCTGTCCCATCAGCCGGGCCAGATTTTCCTGGATCGTTTTTTCGGTAACCGAATCCAAGCTCGACGTCGCTTCGTCCAGGATCAGAATCGGTGCATCTTTCAGTATCACCCGCGCAATCGCGATCCGCTGCCGCTGGCCGCCGGACAATTTGACCCCGCGCTCGCCGACCAACGAATCGTAGCCTTCCGCCATGGTCTGAATGAAGTCGTCGGCATGCGCGAACGCGGCGGCACTGACGATTTCCTGATCGCTCGCATCAAGCTTGCCATAGCCTATGTTTTCCTTCAGGCTGCGGTGGAACAGCGTCGGGTCTTGCGGAATCAGGCTGACTTGCCGATGCAGCGACTCCTGAGTCACCCGAGCGATATCGGCGCCGTCGATGCAAATTCGGCCCTGCTGCGGCTCGTAATTACGCAAAATCAGGCTGACGAAAGTCGACTTGCCCGAGCCCGAAAAACCGACCAGGCCGACGCGCTGGCCGGGTTCGATCGTAACATTAAGGTTCTTGAAAACCGGCTGATCCGGATGATAGCCGAAGGTCACGTTCTGAAATTCGATGCGTCCCTCGGCGACATTCAGCGCATTCGCATCGGGCGCGTCAATGATTTCGTGCGGTTCGACGATCGTCTCGACGCCGTTCGCGATATTGCCGACATATTCGAAAAATTCCAGAAAATGGCGCGACAGATTGCGTGCGTCGCTGATGATGATCAGCGCGAGACCCACGCTCATCGTAAAGTCGCCGACGCCGATCAGTCCGTCTTGCCAGAGCGTTAGCGCATAATAAATTGTGCCCAACTTCAGCGCGGCGGCGGAGATGAATTGAAACCAGCGCACCCGTTCCATATACCAAAACGTTCGGCGCGCGGCGTTCAGTTCGATGTCCAAAAAACCTTGCAGATAATCGCGTTCGAATCCTTGATGCGCAAACAGCCGGGCATTGAGGCTATTCGTGACCGAATCGACGATTTTGCCGTTGACCATGCTGCGAATACCGGCATAGCTTTGTGCATAAGGCCGGCAGCGCGTGGCCAGCCAGAAGGAGATCGCGACATACAGAAAGACCCAGGCTGCGACGAAAAGTCCGAGTCCCTGATGCACACTCAGCAGCAAGCCGGCGGATACGCTGAAGGTGACCGTAATGGGCCAGAAATCGCACAGCACCGCCCATGTCGTATGATTCACACTGATCGCGGTTTCGCTGATCCTGTGCGCGAGCGCGCCGGCGAAATGGCTGCTGAAATAGTGCGCCGAATGGCATTGCAGATAGGTAAACAAGGCGCGCGTCGTGCGCTGGCGCAGGCGAGGGCCGATAGTGATCAATACCGCGCCGCTGGCCCGGCTGCACAGAATTTCGGCGATACCCAACCCGGCCAATAGCAGCAAGGGCTCCCGCAATGCGTCGAGCGTGCCTTGGGCATCGGAAAGCCCGTTCGATACCCCCTGCATGATTGCCTTGATCGCATAAGGCACCAGAATGGTACCCGCCGCCTGTCCCGTTTCGAAGATCACCATCAATACCAGCCAACCCTTGAAACTGGACAGGCAGTAGAGGATGAAACGAATCGTGCCGGTAGGCAAGGGTGGCGCTGCGCCGGCGCGGGGTGGCGTCTGAGAGGGTTTCGTTTTAGGCATCAAAGACAGGGGATGCGGACAGGAAAAACGCTTATTATATCCGGCCGAACCACGTCAATGCCTTATTAATTGCGGTTTCGATATGGTGTATCGGAGCTTTTTCAAGCGCTCGCGTAGCACCGGCAAAAGTCCGGCTTCGCCGACTGCTTTTGAAAATGATCTTATACACGGTATTTTCACCTATGCGCGGCGTTTTACGGTGCGCCTGTTGCAGATCGATCGGATTGCGCCGGTGGATTTGAAAAAAGCCGGGAGTTTCCCATTCCTCATTACTTCAATGAGTCCTCCGGTTTGTCGCCGCTCAGGCTTATTCTTTGACTGAAAACGCCTTACAATAGACAACTTCAAATCCATACACGAGGACTGTCCTTGTCAGATCACAAGCCTTACAAAGTCATGTTCAGCGCTGGCGAAGCGTCGGGCGACCAGCATGCAGCCCATCTGTTTCTCGAAATGAAAAAACTTCGGCCCAATATTCAAGGCATCGGCATGGGCGGCGCGAAGATGGCCGGGGCGGGGATAGACGTGCGTTACGATTCGTCGCAAATTGCGGTGATCGGCGTGGTCGAGGTGCTCAAGCATTATGGCGAAATCCGCCGCGCGCTGAAATCGATGCAAGCCCTGCTGGCAGATCAGCGCCCCGATTTGCTGGTCTGCGTCGATTACAAGGAATTCAATTTCAAGTTGGCGACTTACGCCAAACGGATCGGCATCAAGGTGTTGTTTTATGTCAGCCCGCAGGTGTGGGCCTGGCGTCCGGGTAGGGTCAAGCAGTACGGCCGCGTGATCGACATGATGGCGGTTATCTTTCCTTTCGAAACGGCTTATTACGAGGCCGAGAACGTGCCGGTGCGCTATGTCGGTCATCCATCGGTCGATAAGGTTCGCCCCCAACAAAGCAAAAACGATGATTTCGCGCGCTTCGGTCTGGATACGCAAAAGCCCGTCGTCGGACTGCTGCCGGGCAGTCGAAGCGGCGAAATCAAACGCATGCTGCCGGTGATGTTGAAAGCTGCCGAAGGGATTGCCGTGCGTACGCCGGGCGCCCAGTTTATCTTGTCGCAAGCCGGTTCGATTTCCGACGATATGCTGCAAGGTTATATACGAACGTCGCCGGTGAAAATCACTGTGATCAAGGATCAACCGTATGACGTGATGCAATGCTGCGACGCGATTATGACGACATCGGGCACCGCAACACTCGAAATCGCCTTGTTGAACGTGCCGTTGGTCGTTTGTTACAGACTATCGCCGCCGACCTATTGGCTGGGCCGATTGATGGTCAAAACGCCGTTCATTGGCCTGCCGAATATCGTGGCCGGCAAAGGTATCGTCAAGGAGTTGATTCAACATGAGGCCAGCGCCGAAAATCTGGCCGCCGAGATTAGCCGAATTCTGACTGATGCGGATTACGCCCGGCAAATACGCGGGCATCTGCAGGGCGTGAAAGAGAAATTGGGGCAGGGCGGCGGTTCGAAAAATATGGCGGAACTGGCGTTGGAGATGCTGGCCTCGGCGCCTAAAAATTGATATTGAAATTGGTCAGCCAGATGTGATTGGCTCCATCCGGCGCGCCGAAATTATTCACGTATTGAAACTGATAGCCGGTATCGATATTGATCTTGGGCGTGATCTTGTAGCCGACGCCGACATAACTCCGGTTCTGGTTGATGCCTGGCTGAACCGAATTGGCCAGACGGCCGCTGTTGAACGAATTGAAATACACGAACAACTCGTCGGCTGCAATCAGATAGGTCTTGGTTTCGGGCAGTGTGTAGACAAAACGGAAACGGTGGCGCATCCGGAAGGCGGTATCCTCGTCCGCAAAAAAACGCTCCTCCAGGCGGAAGCGGTATTGAAAATTCAATTGCGGCGTCCAATTGTCGATCCATTGCACTTGCTGCATGAAATCGTGGGTGGCCAGGTCGAAGTCGGTGTCCTTGCTGTATTCGCCCTGCCAGGTATAACCGAGCCAGAATTGCAGCTTCGGGGTCAATTTGTAGCCCAGCAGGGGTCTGACGATGATCTGGCTGAATTCGCCGTTGTCGTGTTTCGTGCGCGGCGCCAGTTCCAGAAAGGCCAGATACCGACTGCCGCCGAAGTCGGTCTGATAGGTATTGCTGAGCCACATGCCCCAGTCATCTTTGACAGGGGCTGCCGTCGCAAGACTGGTTACTGTGATCAAGCCGCTAAACAATAGAGTGAGTGAATGTTTCCGCATATCTGAATTTTGTTGATTCCATCATGTCTTCGAGGCGCAGTAATTCCGAAAATCAATGTCCGGGAAGATGTTGTCCATGATTTCGAGCGCGGTCAGATAGCGCTCGTCGATTTTGCCTTTACGCAGGCTGTCATATAAAAAATTGAAACGGGCCAAATGATCGGTAATGCGTTTGTTCGCATACTCGATCGTGGTACCCGATTTGATGATGAAAGGCCAGTCGGAGGATTGGGCGAGCAGCAACGAGCGGAACGCTTGATTGAATGCTCTTTCCTGCAACGCATTGACCGAGACGCCTTGCAGTTCCGCGACGAAGTCTTCCAGTTGCCGGCCGGCCTGATGAAGGAAAGGATAAATCCAGTCATTCGTTTCGTTGATCCAGTAGCTTGAATAGCCTTGAGCGCCCCAGGTCGAGGCGGACGGCGTTGCGACTTGCGGAGGCGGGGCTTGTTTTAAATAGTCTCCGCAACTGATAGTCTGGATGCCGTTTGACGCTTCGCTCGCAATACGCAGCACCTGTTCGAGCCAGCAGGGGCCTTCAAACCACCAATGGCCGAACAATTCGGCATCATATGGCGCGACGACATGCGGCGGCCGGTCCATGCGGCCTGAAAGTGCATCGATTTGCTGTTGGCGTTTATGAATGAAATCGCGCGCATGCAGTTTCGCTTTCGCACGAGCCTGTTTCGGTTGGTAAATTGCCTTCGGTTGGTTTTCGCCGGTCACCCGATAGTACTTGATGCCGGTATTTGCGCGGATTTGTCCGTCCAGAATATACGGCCCGATGTAATCCAAATCCAGATCGAAACCGATGTCGCGGTAATATTCGCGGTAATCGAAATCGCCCGGATAGCCTTGTTTGGAACTCCAGACCTGCTCGGACGATTCGGGATCGCGCGCAAACGCGGCGACGCCGTTTGCGCAGGCCAGCGGCGCATAAACGCCATTGAGCGGCGGTTGGCTGGCATTCAAAAGGCTGTGCGCATCGACGAAAAAATACGCAATGCCGGCGTCTTTTAAGAAGGATTCAAGCCCAGGATAATAGCCGCATTCGGGCAGCCAGAATCCCTTCGGTGCGATGCCGAAGTGCGTGCGGAAGGTGTCGATGCCGATGTTGATTTGATTGCGCACCGAGGCTTCGCTGACACTGAGTAAGGGCAGAAAGCCGTGCGTTGCGGCGGTCGTGATGAGTTCGAGTTTGCCGAGCGCCTGATGCTTGCCGAACGCGCCGAGCAAATCGCCGTGGTACTGGTTTTGATAGACAGCCAGCGCATGCCGGTAAAAACGGCGGTACAGCCGCGCCAGTTTATTGAATTCCGGCGCCTTACGGGTCCTGGCGATTTCCTTCTCGGCCAGTTCGATCAGCTGGTGCAGATGCTTCAGGTAGCGGCTTTGCAGCAATTCGTCGCGCAGCATTGAGATTAACGGCGGCGACAATGACAACGTTAAACGGTAGTCGATATGATCGTCTTCGAGCCGGTCGAGCATGCCGATCAGCGGGATATAGCATTCGGTCATCGCCTCGAACAGCCAGTTTTCTTCGAAAAAACTCGGGTGTTCGGGATGGCGCACGAAAGGCAGATGCGCATGCAGGATAATGCTGAGAAAGCCTTTTTCCATCGGAATGCGTTAGAGTCCTAGGCCCGAGGCGTTTTTTGGGGGATTTTCCAAAACGTTACGCAGGGCAGGTTCGGGAATCAATTCCGCGTCGATCCTGTTAAATTTGAAAATGCTCATAAGTTCGGTATAAAGTTTTGCTGGATCGCTGATAGGGTCTGCCGGGCTGCTCGGATGCAGCTTGATGGACCAGTCCTCCGGAAAATGCGCGCCTTCCTGCCGCGCCGCGCTCAGGATGCCTTGTAAATGGCGAACGGCAAACGCCGGCTCCTTTGCGGTTGAGGCTTGTTGCGCCGGATGATCTATGGCAAGCCGTTTGTTGTTCGGCGCGGTCGGCACATGCACGAGATTCGAATGCGCGAGCACGTCGAGACTACGGTCCGGATTCAATTTACCCAACGCGGCGGAATAAAATGTATTGTCGATCGGCAGGCGAATTTGTTTCCGGCTCTGGGAACGGCCGGCGGGAATGTCGAACCAGATGTTCGAGCGGGTGATTTCCCGTGTCGCATCCGGCCGCCAGTAAATACGCAGAGTCAAAGGTTTCTGTGGTTTGTGATCGGCCGTAATCGGCGTTTGGCCGGGACCGGTATCCCAGTATGCATACAGATGGAGGGGGTCGACAGGCAGCAAGGTGATTTCTGGAGCCCTGTTGGAAGCTTTCGGTGCGTAGCGTTGGCTAATGTCCCGGCCGATCGCCTGCAATTCCCGATGACTGAAGCCTTCGATTTGCGGCTGTTCCCGCAATACGGCGGCTGGCGGAGGCGCAGTCACCTTGGCCGGCGCAGTTTTATCCGGAGAGAATTTAAAGCTAATCTCCGCGCTGATCGCTAGCATCTCATCCCGAGTCAGTTCGATGGGAGAACGAGGTTCCGCATCTTCAAAAGTCATCAACATGCATAAATATGGTGTTTAAACTTTACCGGGATTTTCATTACCGCAGCCGGCGAAATCGTCCATTTTCGGCTCTATTCAGCAGGCACCTCTGCTGCATAGGCAAAATTGTTGGGGCCAGTATAATCAATTTAGCGCGGCTAGCCAATTGATCCGGCTAAAAGTTGAGTTTTCTGGGGTTGGTGGGGATTTTGAGGGAAGGTTTTTATTCAAAATGGGGGCGATTTAATCGCTAGCCTGTCCTAAGGCCGCCCTTGCAGCGAAGCCTGTCGAAACGCGGGTTAAAACGCTCAAGATTCGGCAAGGCTTGTTTGCGCGAAGCCGATAAGTCCACCATGAACGGCTTCACGCAATGGCACCGCTCTTTTATGACGCCATCTTCAACATGCCCATGCCGTTCGGTTTTTTGACGATCTGCAGGCGCGCCTTGAAGCGTTTCTGTACGCTGTCGACATGCGAAATCACGCCGACCGTTTTGCCGTGCTGCGTATGCAGGCTTTCGAGCGTGGTGATCACGGTAAACAAGGTCTCGGCGTCGAGGCTGCCGAAGCCTTCGTCGAGGAACAGCGAATCGACCGATTTGCCGTTGCTGGCCAGTTCGGATAGCCCCAGGGCCAAGGCCAGGCTGACCACGAAACTTTCTCCGCCGGACAAACTGCGCGGTAGACGGCGCGCGTTGCCTTGCAAGGTATCCTCTATCTCGAGCGCCAATCCATTTTCGCTCGGCATTTTGCGAAGATAATAGCGGCCGCTGAGTTTTTCGAGCAAGGCATTGGTCTTGCCGAGCAATTGGTCGGCGATTTTCTCCCTCACACGGCGGCGGAATGCCATGCCGTTTTCGGCGTTGATCAGTTGCTGCTCTTCGGTCAACGCCTTTACGACCGCCTCCTGCTCTTCGAGGTGGACTTGCACCGCATCGTATTTGCTGCGCAGGCGCTCCTGCTCCTTCAGCAAATTGTCCAGATGCCGCACTTCGAAATGCGCGATTTCGAGTTTTTGGGAGACGCTGTGCACCTGCGCATTGATTTCATCGAGCGACAGTTCGGTGTCTTTTTCGAGCGTTGCGGCTTCCAATTGCTGACGGTTACTGTCCATGACGGCCGCGGTTTCGACGGCGCGCTGCGCCAGATAGGCGGCTTTCTGTTCCAGTTCGAGGCGGGACGCCTGTAGCGACAGGGTTTCCTTGACCTCTTCGACCCCTGAAAAATTGGCTTCGCGTATTTTCGTTTGCAGGTTTTTCTCCAGCAAATTTGATTGCGCCTGCTTTTTGGCAAGCCGTACGCGCTCGGTGGCTATCAGCTTCTGTTTGTCGAGCAGCGCCAAATGCAGTGCAACGCTTTCCTCCTTTTGCAGCTTATGGCTGAAGCCGGCGATTTTTTCTTCGTAGCCCTTCAATTCCTCACGGAGCGCCTTGTCGCTGGCTGCCAACGCTTGCAGGTCTTCCTCCAACCCTTCTTTCCGAATTAACTGGCTGTGATAATCGTGACGACGGCGGCTGAGTTTGTCGTAAAACAGTTCTTCCTTGCCTTTGCCCGGCATTTTTTCGCCGAGCAAGGCAAGCTGTTCGTTGACTTTTATCGCCAGTTCCTTTTCTTCCTGAATCGCCGCGCTCAATGCATTCGTGATTTCGAAAGGATCCTGCGGCTGATCTTCCCGTTCCGCTTCGAGTTTTTGATACGTGGCGGTCAATTGCTCGATCGCCGCGCTGCTTTTCGCAAGCTGCGCCTTCAGTTTTTCGATGCCTTGAATCTTGTTGCGGTGCTTGCCGAGCAGAAAAGCGATCTCTTTGAGTTGCTTGTCTTCCTCGTCATAAAGCTCGCTCATGCGTTTGATTTGATCGATCTCGAGGTTTTGCGCGATATTCAGGCGGTTGCGCAAGGTGCCCCATTGGGCCTGAATCTGCCGCGCTTTTTGATTGGTCACCGCATGTTTTTGCGCCAACCTGCGCGCATCCTCGACCTCGACTTCCATCCGTTCGGCCTTTGCGATTTCCGCGCGTATGCGCGCCTGCTGATCGACCAGCGCCTTCTCGGAACTGCCGACCGCGGGCGGTTGTTTCGCATAAGGATGCTGCAACGCGCCGCACAAAGGGCAGGGCTTGCCGTCGATCAGATGATGGCGGTCGGCAACCATCCGCCGCATCATGTTTTCGCGGTAAACCGCGCCTTCGAGAATCAGCTTGATGTTTTCGTCGCGTTTGATCGATTCGCGAAGTTCCGCGAGTTCGGCCGCCAGCGCATCCGGATCGGGCGCCGAGCTCGGCGCCTTTCTGAACAGCCCGAAAAGGCCGGAACCGGTCCCGGCCAGTTTGCGGTACTGTATCGCCAGTTCCTGCAACGCCTTGAACGACTTCACGCGCTCCTGCTGGTCGCGGTGTAATTCGGCAAGTTCCTCGGGCGTTCTGCTTTGCAGCAGCGAGCTGACGGTGTTTTCCTCGGTTGCGAGTTGCTCCTGCAACCTGGCGACGTTGGCGGTTTCCTTGTCGATCGACGCTTGCGTATTGCGAAGCGCCGCCGACGCGTTTTTTGCCCATTCGTCAAAGGCCTTTTGCTTTTGGCTCAACTCCTTGATGTCCGTGCGCAGATTTTTTAGTTTGATCGTCTCGGGAAAATTATCGATCAAGGGCGCATCGCCGGCATGCTGTTCGAGCCAAGTGTTGATCTCCTGCAACGCGGCTTTCTTTTCGACGCCTTGTGCGGCCAGCGCCTGCAACTTGCCCGTCTGCATCGACCGCGCCAACTCAAGCTGGCTCATTTGCGCCTGCAGGTCATAAAGCGATTGCTGCTGATCTTCGAGAGATTTGGCGCCTAAGGCTTCCGGCGCCATTGGGGGTTGACCGTATCCGGCCAGCAAATCTTCCAGTTGTTTCAATTCGGAGGTTAACGCGGCCAATGCCGACTGGCTCTCCCGCACAGCCTGACTGCTTTCCTGGAGCGCATGCAGATCATCAGCTAACGGTTTCAAATCCTGCAATTTATCCAGGCGGTTCAGGATTTGTTGCATGCGGTCATGCTCGTTTTCGAAGTCTTGCAGTTCCTTTTTTTGCCCCTCGATCCGGCCTTGCAGGGCTTCTATCTTTTGCAGCGCGAGTTGCTGTTCCTGAAGCCAGTCCAACTCCTCCTGCAATTCGTTAAACTGGTTGTTGAAGTCCTGCAAGTCATGCTCGGAGGCCTCTCGTTTCGCCGCGTCCATAATCGGCACCAGCGTCAGTTCCCGGCTGATCCGCTCCAGGTTCTGATTGGCATCGGCCAGCTTGGTTTCGATATCGCGCTTATGGTCGGCATAAATATCGGTGCCGACGATTTTTTCGAGCATGTCCATCCGCTCGCTGTCCAGCGCATTCAGAAACGCGGCGAAATCGCCCTGAGCGAGCATGATGGAGCGGGTGAAATTACGGAAATTCATACCGGTGATTTCGGTCATTCGCGCATTGACTTCATGCGGCGTCAACGCCAGCACTTCCTCATGATCGTTCAAGTGCAGAAACTGCATCTCTGGCGGCAATAACCCGCCGCTCGCATCGCGCAGCACCCGCCAATACGAGCGGTATTTTTCCTGACCCAACGCAAACACGATCTCGGAAAAACATTCGGCGGTATGCCGGGTCATTACGTGCTCGGCCGGACGGTCGAAGCGGTAAGTCTCGCCATACAATGCCAGCGTAATCGCGTCCAGAATGCTGGTTTTGCCCGAACCGTTCGGCCCCGTTATCGCAAATACGCCGGTGTCGGCAAACGGGGATTGTTCAAAATTGATCCGATGCTCGCCTTCCAACGAGTTGACGTTTTTGAAGTGAATGCTGAGAATCTTCATAGGTTATTGTTTTATAAATCGATGGAAGACGCGCGGGTGAGGGCGTTGAGGATATGCACATGATATACGATGAGACCTTCCGAGAAAACCGTTCAAATGGATTTGATTGGATGGCGCCGCGAGAGAAGTGGAAGACGCCCTGATCGCCTTTTACAAAGCAAATCCACGAAAACAGCAACTGTAAAATGCCGATGCCTCCAACCGCGCGGTAGAATGGCGCAATACCGACTGCTACCACGAAATTGAGGATAACGACCGAACATAAAACTTCCAGCAGTTTTTGGCGCAGCCTGGCAAACTGATTCAAAATCAGGAGGCTCGTGATCGTCTTGGCAATCGGGAAATCCGTGACGGCAAAAAAAACTGGCGCCCGAAAAGCAGTAAACTGGAAAAAATTTAAATAGATCGAATGCCTCGGATAGACCCATTCCTGCCGGTCGCGTTTATCCAAACCGGCCAGTCAGCCAAATCCAGATTCTGCAAACTGGAGGGCTACAAAGCAGCCATTGGCGACCTTACCCAATCGGCCAAAACCCGCCGGCCACCAATCGTCTGTGAACAGCTCGTTTATATGCAAAAGCCGTCACGCAGCGACTTTCAGTGAATAGGGAACGGAAAGGTTCTGGCTAAAACAGGTATTTGGGTATTTAATTTGTTTTTAACCACCCCAATTGGAGGCCATGATTGCTGAATATCTGTATCATCTTCCGATCAAATACCCCTGCCACGACTAGTGTGAAGAAGCAAGTGTTTGATAAATGATAGTGCTTGCTTTTATGGTAACTTGATCATGGATCATATGCATTTCACCAGACCGATATGTCTGACATAAGGTAAGTAGCTGAATGACACCAACTGAACAATCTTTTAAATATGCTGTATTCGTGAGTTACGCCCACATTGACGACTCTGACGGATGGGTGACGGAATTAATCAGTGCCATTGAGGAAGAGCACTCGCGTTTTAGCCCTGTCCCGCTGCTAATCTTTTTTGACCGGGATGAGATCCAGACCATGGCTGACTGGGAACACCGCATATTGACAGGACTTCGCGATGCTGAGCTTATGTTGGTTGTTGTCTCGCCAGCTTATTTCGAGAGCCGCTACTGCCGAAAGGAGTGGGAGATTTATTTAGAGCACGAACTTGACCGAGCCTTTCCTGGCGAGGGTGTTGCGCCTGTATATATTGTCAAAGTACCGAGCTTCGAAACAGGTGGTGGGGAAACGCAGCTTGATAAGTGGATTGTCAACTTGCGTCAACGGCAATATCTCGATCTGTGCGATTGGTACGGCAAGGGGCCACAGGCCTTAGCTTTAAAAAAAACAGACCTACGGATAAACCCAGCAAAACCAGCAAGGCCAAGACGATAAAGTAGCGGAGTTTAGTCGAGCTAGTTTTTTTGGGGATTTCCATCGATAGGGAGCGTAGATAGATTTCTTCTTTTCGGAAAACAACGCCTCGATTTTAGAAACGATAACTCCAAGGCGTAAGAAGCTTCAAAAATCCAGATTCGTTCTGACTCCCACTACCCACGCCTCCTTTGGGCCAGGCAGAATCACGGCCGGTAAATGGCCCAGGCCGGGTAGGTTCGCTCCGGTCAAGGCCGAATTGACATACTGTACATCGGCAGTCACATGCAGCCAGGGTGTAAAGGCGGCATTATAAAAGGCTTCGAGACCGGTTTCGTCATGAATTCCCAGGCGGTTGAGGGTGGGTTCATCGCTTGCGCCAAGCGCATAGCCGCCAATACCCCAATTGTCATGGGGGCGCCAGGAACCCACGCCGACACCGCCCAGGCCGAAAGCGACACTCCATTTGACCGGGTTCGGATGACCATCGGACACACCGGCGCGGACAAAAGGTCCCCAACCTCCCTTCGAGTCCCCCTGAATATATTGGTGGGCATTGTAATAAAGGGCCCAGATATCGGCGTTGGTTTTGACAGCCTCTCCTGTTCTTAGGATTGACGCCAAATGCAAACGGGGATCCGTACCATAATCAAGCTTCTTCCGGTCGAAGCCGTAAGCGAAACCGAACGTTTGCTTTCCAGGCAAACCGGCCAAGGTGTGCTTGAATTGCCATTCGGTCAGAAAAGTCGTTCCTTTGTTCCGTTCGAAAGGGTTATATCCCGCTGTTTCTTCCGCATTGATAAATCCCGCAGTGCCGATAATATTTTTGGTTGGATGAATAATGACGGTTGCCCCTAATGTCGTTAGCAACGGCACGACGGCGCCCATGACCGGCGAAATCCGCATCCCGACGTTCATAAATTGGGAGCGGGAACGCAAATTTCCGGCAAATTCATTCTTGTCGCCATCCGCCACATTCATCAGGCCGAATGCAACGCCGAACTTTTCCGACAAAAACTGGGCATAAGTCAGTTCAGTCAGCGCCAGTACCTCTTGGTTTGCATGGTTCGGCACTTGGGGGGACAAGGCATCGCCGTTGGATGGCATCAGGCCGCCGGTGCGAATGCCTAGCGAATCGCCCACTCTTCCTTCTCCGCGCACCGTCAAGAAGCCGCCTGGCCAAAGCCCTGCCTTGCCGGTATCGATCTTCAACAGCATGTTGAACATTGCATCGCTTGCAGTCTCTTTCAAACGAGGGAACGATTGACTGATCCGATTTCCGGGGAACTGACTTAACAGGGAGCCATCATAGCCGCCGGACGCGGCATGCTGGGTCACATGGGTCGCATTCAAATCCAGCGTCACCCCGTGCTCGGCCATGTCGTTACGAACGCCGCCCCAGTCGCCGGTGAGTGTGGAACGAGAGAAAAGCTCCCCGGAATAAGTTGCTCCGCCAGGAGTCTCGCCGCTTTGTACGGCATGGCTGAAGGCCAGCGCACCGAACAGAACCGTCCTAATAAATATATGCATGGCTAAATTCCTGTTAAAACCTATTTCACATCGATTGTCACCGACTCGATCTTGCCGGTAAATCGGGTTTTAGCGCCTTCGCCGATGTCATCGACTACCGGTGTGGCTTCGTCAGTCCCCACATCGGCAGTTTCGTCCGCTGAGAAGGCCATTGGATGCGTGCGTTCGATGCGGCCCTCGGCGATTTTACGGCCATCGACAGAGAGTGTGCCCATGCCACCTTTGCCCAGGCCGCCACCATCGTAAGCAAAATCGAACACCAAGACCGCCTTACCGGCTGGCAATGCCTCCTTGGCATTGATAGTGTAGTTGTTCAGTCCAAGGTAGTTATAAGTATAAGCAGGTTTTCCATCCTTAAGGTACAGACTCCACCCACCAAACCGTCCACCTTGGGCAATGATAACGCCATTAGCGCCACCTTGGGGAATATCGATCTTGGCGGTAATGGTCTTGGACCGGTTTTTCACGTTGATGAAGACATTTTCCAGCATCCCGGTCATGCCTTCTGCAAGAGTCAGGGACGTGCGATCGCCCATCAGGTCGGGCCGGCCGACCAGCTTGGCATTAAATCGTTCGATACCACGGTCGTCGATCGGCAGCACGTTGTACTTGGCCGCTTCCGACATGAACAGTTTTTGCATCTGAGCCAATTTCTTTGGATTATCCTTTGCCTGATTGTTGCTGAGGCTAAAGTCCTTACGCACATCGAATAGCTCCCAGGCATCTTCGGCCAATGGGTGGCGAGGTTGCGGCTCCCAAGGCGCCTTATGCACCGTTCCGGCAAACCAGCCGTCGTGGTAAATGGCACGGTTGCCGAAAATTTCGAAATATTGAGTCAGGTGGCGATCTTTGGCGTGTGCATCATTAAAACTGTATGCCAGGCTGACACCCTCGATTGGAATCTGTTTAACCCCATTGACGATCTTGGGTTCCGGAAGATGAGCCGTTTCCAGTACGGTCGGCGCAATGTCGATGACGTGATGAAACTGACTGCGGATTTCGTTTTTAGCCTGAATGCCTTTGGGCCAGTGAATCACCATACCGTTGCGGGTGCCTCCAAAGTTGGATGCCACCTGTTTGGTCCACATGAAAGGCGTATCGAAAGCCACTGCCCAGCCCGCCGCCATATGCGGAAAAGTTTTCGGATCTCCCCAATGATCGATATGTTTGATTTGGTCCTCGACGGTTTCCTTGATGCCGTTGAAATAGGTTATTTCGTTGTACATACCCGACATACCGCCTTCCGCGCTGGCGCCATTGTCACCCGCGATATAGATGAACAAGGTGTTGTCCAATTCGCCGATTTCCTTTAGGGTGTTGACCAGACGGCCAATCTCGTGATCGGTCTGTTCGGCGAAGCCAGCGTAGACTTCGACCTGACGTGTGAACAGGCGCTTTTCATCGTCTGAAAGTTTGTCCCAATCCTTGATAGCCTCCGGTTTGCCCGCTAGCCGGGTTCCGGTTGGGACAACCCCCAATTGGATTTGCCGCTGTAACGTTTCCTCCCTCAACTTATCCCAGCCCTGGTCGAATTTGCCTTTGTAATTATCCGACCACTCCTTCGCTACATGGTGTGGCGCATGCGTTGCGCCGGGTGCATAGTAGATAAAGAATGGCTTGTCGGGCGTCAGCGCCTGCTGGTATCGCACCCAGGCAATGGCCTGGTTGGTCATATCCGTAGTGAAGTGATACTTCGGATCGTGCGGCGGCTCGACTTTGGTCACCCCGTCAAAAATAGTCGGTGACCACTGGTTGGTTTCCCCTCCGAGAAAACCATAAAACTTGTCAAAACCCTGCAAAGTAGGCCAGCGAGTAAAAGGCCCCGAGACACTGGTTTCCCAAGGAGCAGTTTCATGCCATTTGCCGAAGGCGCCGGTACTGTAACCATTGAGCCTAAGCATTTCGGCCAACGGTGCTACGCTGCCGGGAAGCACACCGGTATTACCGGGGAAAGCCGTCGCGGTTTCCATGATAGAACCCGTGTTGCCGGTATGGTGGTTACGACCGGTTTTTAATGCTTGCCTAGTAGGCGAGCATAGGGCGGTCGTATGAAAATTATTGTATCGCAAGCCGCCTTGAGCCAGACTGTCCAAAGTTGGCATTTCAACCTGGCCGCCGAAAGTTTTCGCGGTACCAAATCCCATGTCGTCGATCAGTACGATAACCACGTTTGGCGCGTCCTTAGGTGCTTTCACTTCAAAACGCGGCGGGGCTTTGGCGTTGCGAACATCAAGTTCGGTAATCCGAGGAGGGGTGGGTTCCGAAATCGGCAGTACGGTGCGATCGATGCCTTCTTTTTGCTTGGCTTCGCTTTTGGCTGCGGGGACTTCGAAACTGGCCAAAAACAAAGTCATTAAAGTGACAAACACAATATGATTTTTTTTCATTATTCTTCCGTATGGTTAAGAAAATTCCCAGGCAGTGGCTCAGCTATTGTCATCTAGAACTCGGCACAATTAAATCACGCTGTTACGTTTTTGGGCTCAATTAAGGGGTTTTGTTATTTTTAGAGGTTTCCAACAATCATTTCTCTGCAACGATTCTATTCCATTTCCCATGGAGTCACTATATTCCAGAGCAAGCAGATCGCACTATTGGACTTTAGTCTAATGTCTGGGTTGAAAAAAATGAATTCTTGTTTGGATCAGTCCGCTCATGTGAAATATGTTAAGTTCTAGGTTATGCTGATATAAGAAGACAATCACTAATTTATATAAATCATGTGGTTAGAATAAATGGCAATTATAGGCACCGTTAATTCAGCATGGCTTGTCTAAACTCAGAATCCCAAAGAGTCTTTGGATGCCTTTATTTCATTTCAGCACGATAGTAACTCATTGATTAGCGGTAAGCGTTACGTCAACAGAACCTAGTGTAAGCAAATATGACTCATCCTACGGTGCAAACTATTGGTATTTTTACGAATTGCCAAATTATCGAAATTTAGTCCATGATTTATTTAATAACTTAAACATAAGGGCAACAAAGTCATGATCACCAAAGAGAAAAAAACCGAGAAAAAAGATACGGTAGTCTCCATTCACAAAAAAGCCAAAAAAGCGGAAACCTCGGTCGCTTCGGTGGAGCCGCAGCATGTAGAATTTCGCTCCCGCGAGGAGCGTATCGCCGCCGGCAAGCTGCTACGCGAGAAGGTGACGCGCGCGAGCCACGCCGGGTGGACAGCGCCGGCTAATCGCCAAGACCCCATTGATGTCCTGGAAGCGTCCAATCAGGACCGAGTACCGGAACTCGTACCGATCCGTTATGGGCGCATGTTGCGCAGCCCCTTCACTTTTCTACGCGGTTCCGCTGGGCTGATGGCTTACGATCTGTCGACCACGCCAACCACCGGCTTGCGGGTACAAGCCTGCGGCGACTGCCATCTGCTCAATTTCGGCGCGTTCGCCACTCCCGAACGCAATTTGATATTCGACATCAACGATTTCGACGAAACCCTGCCCGCCCCCTGGGAATGGGATATCAAACGCCTGGCGGCCAGTTTCGCGGTTGCTGTCCGTGACGGACAGTTCAGCGACGAAGACGCTCAAGCGGTAGCCGTCGAATGCGTCCGGGCGTATCGGGAGAAATTACGGGAGTATTCAAAGATGAATCCCTTGGAAATCTGGTATGACCGCCTGGATGCCGACACCCTGATTGCGATGGCGCCCGATGAAAAAATTAGAAGATTCCGCGAGAGGTTAGTCGAGAAAGCGCAGCAGCGTATTGGCGATTATCTCCTGCCTAAAATTGCCTCTGTGGTGGGAGGACGCCACCGACTACTCGACCAGCCGCCGATAATGTTCCATGTTCAAGGCGAGGAGTATGCACAGCGGGCTCAAGACGTGCTTGAAGCCTATCGCCAAAGCCTTTCGGACGAGCGCCGAGTGCTGTTCGACCGCTATCGTCTGGAAGACTTTGCAGCGAAAGTCGTCGGCATCGGCAGCGTCGGCACACGCTGCTTCGTCGGGCTATTTTTCTCCGCGGAGAATCATCCCTTGTTGCTGCAGTTCAAGGAAGCCTGCCCTTCGGTGTTGGAGCCCTATGCCGGCGAAAGCCGCTATGATAATCACGCGCAGCGCGTGGTGATGGGGCAACGGCTGATACAATCGTCCAGCGACATTTTTTTGGGGTGGGCTCGAGTGTCTGATACCGGCCGCGATTTCTTCGTGCGTCAGTTGCGCGATATGAAAATGTCCGCGCCGATTGAAGGCGGTACAGTCCAGCAATTTCACCTTTATGCCGAAATATGCGGCTGGACCTTGGCCCGCGCCCATGCCCGATCCGGGGATGCGGCGACGATCAGCGGCTATCTGGGCAAATCGGACAGCTTCGACCAAGCGATCGGCAGCTTTGCGATGGCCTATGCGGACCAGACCGAGCGCGATCACGCGGCTTTGGTTCAGGCCGTCAACTCTAGACGAGTGAAGGCCATTATCGAAGAAAATGAATGATCGGGATGGCTTACTGCTGCCGCAATGTTGTGTGAGGCCAAGTAGCTTTTGTCTTTTTAGACTGATAGGATGTTATCTCGATGCCACCTACAAAGTAGCGAGAGAGAAAGGGATCGGGGTCTGACACCGTTCAAGGAACTCGATCTACCATAAACCAGGAGGATAACAGTTATGAAATTCCCCATGGTCCATGCAGACGAACGGGGCGAGACGCACTTCGGCATCCAGGACATACCGGACCGTGGGGTTGCCATGGGTCCACCGCCGAATCCCATGGGGCAGATGAGCGATTGCGGGGCTGTCACGACCATGTGCGTTTTCTCGGTCCCAGCCGGGACGGACGCGCCCGCCCACAACGCCCCCCAGCCCTACATCGCCATCGTCCTGTCGGGCGAGGGCGAAGTGGTGACCAGCGACGGCGAAGCGCGGCGATTCCACCCCGGCGAGATACTTTTCTGCAACGACCTTACCGGCAAGGGGCATGTAACTCGGGCGATCACTGACTTGATCTTAGCGTTCGTCAATCGGGCCGAATCCTGAGACATCTGTAGGTAGCCAGAACCCAAACACCAACGAGAAAGTACGCGATGATGACCCACATCAGAACACTGGTTGATTCCACCTCCGGCCTGAAGTTCACCGAGAGTCCCCGTTGGTACAACGGCAAGTTGTGGTTCATCGACATCCACGACAATCGGATCAAGACTGTGGACCTCACCGGTTCTGTCGCAACGGTACTGGAACTGCCGTTCATCCCGAACGGTTTCGGGCTCATCCCCGAGGGAACGGTCGTGGTTGGTGATGCGTTTCAGCGTCAGATTCACCGTAGGGCCGGAGCTGCCCTTCAACAAGTGGCCGACATCAGCGACTTGACCCAGTTCTGCTTGAGCGACGGCATCGTGGACGCCAAAGGCCGTCTGTATGTGGGGGACATCGGCTACAACTTCCTGGACCCGGCGGCCAAGCCCGTCGAAACCTGCGTGATCGTCCTCGTCGCCCCTGATGGTCGAGCGTCCGTGGTCGCCGACAAGCTCTTCTTCCCGAACGGCATGGTTATCACCCCCGACGGACGAAGGCTCATCGTCGGCGAGACGCTCGGCCATCGCCTGACCGCCTTCGATATCCAGGAGGACGGCTCCCTCAGCAACCGGCAGGTCTGGGCACAGTTGCCCTCGTCCGTTGACCCTGATGGCATCTGCCTCGACGCCCAGGGGGCTGTGTGGTGCGCCAATCCAGAGGGCGAGGACAGTCTGGTGCGGGTTCGCGAAGGCGGGGAGATCACGGATCGGATCAAGATTGACACTCATGCCTATGCGGTAATGCTGGGAGATCCGGAACGCCGGCACCTCTTCATCTGTGCGTCTGGCTCCCACGATCCGGCAGAAATCCAGCGAAATCCGAGCGCAAGCTTCCGAGTTGTCGAGGTGGATGTTCCGGGTGCAGGAATACCATGAAGTAGCGAGTGCTTCGATGCCATTTACCGAGTAGCGAAGGCGAAAGGGTTCGACTTCGAATTCTAGCTTGGACAGCGCCGAACCAGCTGCTGAACTAGGTCGATTGGCCTGACGGGCAGCAATGGCAAGGCAACCAGCCATTCGTTGACATCCACCAGGTGGCGGGAATTGGCCGACTGCCGGCTTATAGCTAAACTGCATTACCAGTGACTGCTTTGAAGTAGGAAAAACTGACTGGTTTATATAATTTTGGACGGCATCTTTGAGCAAGAATATGCAAAGAATCGACTAGTGTCCGAAAAATCAGCGTTATCTAATCGTTACTTCTCCTTCAAAGGTATCAAACAAACCAGTTTGCAGTCAGGTTGCAAGGCGACAATCAATGTGGTCTGTAAATAAATCAGTTCCCCCTGTAAGGGATGGTTAAAACAACGTTCCCCGCCCTCTCTGTTTAGCACAGCTTGTTCTCGCCAATAGTGGGAGAATTCCTGACTTTTAGCTAACAGCTCGTCAATCAGTGCTTGCATATTTGAATCCTGCGGGCGTCGGCTATAGTCGGCACGGAATTCGGCAACCAAGCGCCGAACACGCTCCGACCAATCGATTATCAAGCGCTGCGCATCGGGATTAAGAAAGACAAATTTCAGTAAATTGCGTTCTGTTGATGCGGTGTCCAGCCAGCCGATGAATAATTGGGTCGCCTCATTATTCCAGGTCCTGGCCGTCCAGTTGCGATCGATCAGATAGGCCGGTCCCTTAAACAGCGAGGGCAAATTTAGAAGTTCCGGCAACAGTTCCGTCCGCGGTTCAACCGCACCGGCCGGATCGCGTTTACCCGCCAGATCGAACAACGAAGCCCGTTCGGCCGGCATGAGTTGTAACGCCTCGGCAAGACGCGTTAGCGCGGCTACCGAAGCCTTCACATCACGTCCTTGTTCCAACCAAGTGAGCCAGGTGACACTCACGCCGGCCGCATCGGCCAATTCTTCGCGCCGCCACCCAGGCGTTCGTCGCCGCCCCATCGCTTTAGTGGGTACGGGCAAATGCTCGCGGTGGGCGCGGATAAAGGAGCCGAGGAGACGGCGCGGATGGGATCCGGTCATGGTTGTTTTTATACCCGTATAAAGTGTTATCTTGTACCAGTTAAACTATGGCGAAACAATAGCATTCCATCCATTAGTTTAGGAATTCATGATGAGTGCATATAATTGGAATGCCGGGGATTACCAGCAAAACTCCGCAGCCCAACAGCAATGGGCCAGCGAGTTGATCGCAAAATTAGCGCTGACCGGGTCAGAAGATGTTCTTGACCTGGGTTGCGGCGATGGCAAGGTAACCGCTGAAATAGCCGATCTGGTACCCAATGGAACCGTCATTGGGATTGATAACTCAAGTTCAATGGTTACGCTCGCCCGCCGGCAATATCCCGCCAGCCGCTATCCGAACCTCATATTTGAACTGATGGATGCCCGCGCGTTAGCCTTTGAAAACCGGTTTGACGTGGTGTTTTCCAATGCAGTATTGCACTGGATCAAAGATCACAGATCTGTGGTAGAAGGGCTGTTTAAAAGCCTCAAACCGGGTGGAAAAATCCTGCTGCAAATGGGCGCGAAGGACGGGGTCCGTTCGTATCTATCCGTTTTGAATCAAATTCTGTTACTCCCTGAATGGAAGGCATATTTTCAAAATTTCGAATTTCCTTACGGCTTTATGGGGATAGAAGACTATGAGGGCATGTTGTTGGCAGCCGGTTTCCAAACTCAACGTGTGGAACTGATTAGCAAAGATGCCGTACATGCGAATAGGGAAAAATTCAAAGGCTGGATCCGGACGACATGGTTACCCTATACCGAACGTGTGTCCGAAGGTGAAAGGGAGCAATTTATTGAATTAATCGCCACAAGCTACCTTGAGAAAGCCCCCCTGGATGCAGAGGGCCGTGTTCATGTCCCGATGGTACGGCTTGAAGTGGAAGCAGAAAAAGTATAAATATCAGTTCAAACTCGTTCAGAAATACATTGAGGAAATAGTGTGGAATTATCAAGCGTCATCCCTTGGGGCCGATCGTTAAGTGAGTACAAAGCAATGTTCTCGCTTTCAACCGATGACCTCAGCAAGAAAATTCTTGGCTGTGGGGATGGGCCGGTATCTTTTAATGCTGAATTAACCGAACAAAACGGCCATGTCATTTCAGTTGACCCTATCTATCAATTTAATGCCGATCAAATTCAATCCAGAATTGGTGAAGTGTACTCCCAAGTCATCGAACAAGTTTCCAAACATAAAGATGACTATGTTTGGAAGCACATTCCCAATGTGGAAGCGCTGGGGAAAGTAAGAATGCAGGCCATGCGCCGCTTTCTCGCTGATTATGGCGTAGCAAAAGACAGCGGTCGCTACCTGAATGCCTCCTTGCCAGCCCTTCCGTTCGAGGATGGTGAATTTGAAATCGCGCTGTGTTCGCATTATTTGTTCTTGTATAGCGAGCACGTGGATCAGAATCAGCATATTCTTTCGATGAAAGAGCTGTGCCGTATAGCCAAAGAAGTTCGGGTTTATCCCCTGCTATCGCTTAGCAACAATCAAGCCTCACCGCATCTTAAGCCCGTCATCGCTGAATTGGAGGTAGGCGGGATCAATGTCGCTTTGGTTGACGTGCACTATGAATTCCAAAAAGGGGCCACACAAATGCTAGTGGCAAAAAATGTATAATAAAGCTTTCCTGCGGAGGCAGCAGCTAACCGCTTACTCAGCCGAAGACAATGTTTGGCACAGACCGCCACAAGCCACTATCGAATGAACAGAGAATTCGCCGAACACTTTGCCAAGAATTGGCTCGATGCCTGGAATGCGCACGATTTACCCCGCATCCTGGCTCACTACACCGATGACTTCGAAATGTCCTCGCCGGTTATCATCCAGGTGACCGGTAATCCGGAAGGACGGCTTCAAGGTAAACAGGCGGTCGGCGCCTACTGGACCAAGGCACTGACACTTTTCCCGAATTTGCGCTTCGAACCCCTCTGCACGCTGATTGGGGTCAACAGTATTGTCATTCATTACGTGGGCGCCACCGGCCAACGTGTGGCAGAGGTCTTCCATTTCAATGAAGCCGGCTTGGTCTTCCGCGCTCAGGCGCACTACGAGCCATGAATACCACCTCATTTCATATCAGCCTTCAGCACCTGACCGGTTAGCCCCAAGTACATCCCATGAGTATCCCCAAGCCCCCCATTGCAGTGCTGGCAGAAGAAGTGCCTCCGCGTACCACCCCCTCGAATTACCCTGAACCGTTTGCCTCGCAGATGAAGGGGAGAGAAAAGCGGCAACTGGGCGATGTCTTCGGGTTGACTCACTTTGGTGTCAACTTAACCCGTCTTGCCCCGAAAGCGGTCTCTGCCCTTCGCCATAGTCATACCCAACAGGACGAATTCATCTACATCCTCAGCGGCTATCCAACACTGCGAACGGACGAGGGCAGCACGCCGCTCGCGCCGGGCATGTGCGCCGGCTTTAAGGCCGGTACGGGTAATGCCCACCACTTGATAAACGACACTTCCGAAGTCGTCGTATACCTCGAAGTCGGCGATAGAACCTCCGGAGATCAGGGCGCGTACCCGGACGATGATCTTCAAGCCGATCTCAAGAACGGCAAATGGCACTTCACCCACAAGGACGGAACGCCTTACTGAAGCTTTCACTGCGCTATCTATGGAGCCGCCTAACTGTACGTTGCCCACGGATGTTCATGCCTACACGCATGGCCGCCAGTGATCTTTGGCGTTGAGCGAGCAATTTGTGGCATCGAAGTTACGCAATGATCTGCGGCGACCCACGATGGAAGAGATTGGATTCGTACCGATGTGTTCAGCCTTGATGGTATCGCCGGCAGCCAGCGTCAATACATCCATTGGCTGATCGGCTCATGCACGAAGAGCGACATTACAGTTGAATCCATCTTGACGCCAGAAGCCATTGATCTGTTGGCAACACGATTGCGGACACCGTTGCAAATCCAACTACATCTCACTTTGTCGCTCGAAGCAGGTTACCAAACCGGTGAGATAACCAGTATCTGCCGATCTGGTGGAATCCGTGCTGTCACGCCAACTGGACGATCTGGAGCCAACATTGACACGACACGGCTATCGAGTCAAAGATCTGGTAGAGCAATTCGACGCCAAACCGGCGGAGATCAAGGCTCTATTCAGCAATAGCCTAGACGCCACTCGCATGACTGAACTACGCTGCCAGTTTTTGGCTGCCGGTCCGCCTATCTGATCAGGTCTGGAGCCCGAATTTTATTTGCAATTAATGTGAGCCCACAAGCAAGACTGCGTCAGGTACGAATCATGGAGACGAGCGTAAGCGAACCATTATTGAGGTGTCGAAAGCGTAAGATGTCGTCAAAACTGGAGACTAACGGCACTCCAGGACAAGTTCGGGGGTAACCTGTTTATTGCCTGAGCGGCGACCGGCATAGAGGTGGCGTGAATTTGCTTCAGGCTTTGATACGGAACGTGAGAACCTGTTGTCTTGATGCGAAGGGAGAATCTCAAGTGGAGGCCCCACGAGAGACAGAGTACCAATGCAAGACACAGGGGCGGAGCAGTCCGTAGTAGTGATGAAGGTTCTGTAATGGAACTGGAGCAAAGGGGCTGCATCGTTCAGCTTTATCAGATGAAACAACTAGAAAATTAGGAGGATTTCGTTGGATAAAGCGAAGTCATTTAGTATTTCCAAGAAACTTGTCTGGGTTGCGTATCAGCGCGTCAAGGCGAATAAAGGTGCGGCGGGCGTAGATGAGCAGTCGATTCAGGACTTCGAGGTCAATCTCAAAGATAACCTTTATAAGCTTTGGAATCGGATGTCATAAGGAAGTTATTATCCGCCACCGGTGAGACGTGTGGAGATCCCGAAAAGTGATGGTGGCAAACGCCCGTTAGGGATTCCGACGGTATCAGATCGGATTGCGCAGATGGCGGTTAAGTTGCTACTTGAGCCTGAGATTGAACCTCACTTTCATGTGGATTCGTATGGCTATCGGCCAGGTCGGTCAGCCATTCAAGCCGTGGCAGTAGCTCGGCAGCGATGCTGGAAGCATGATTGGGTAGTGGATCTTGATATACGGGCTTTCTTCGACAGCATGGATCATGATCTGTTGATGCGAACTGTGCGGAAACATACCCAAAATCCCTGGATGCTGTTGTACATAGACAGATGGCTTAAGGCGCCGGTGCAACTGGAGGATGGCACAATTCAAGCCCGAGATAGAGGTACGCCGCAAGGCGGCGTCATCAGTCCGTTGCTGGCCAATCTCTATTTGCACTACGCATTTGACAAGTGGATGCAGCGAAACCACGCCGGAAAGCCATTCGAGCGCTACGCTGATGACTGTATCATCCATTGCAAAACTGAAAAAGAGGCGCAATGCGTGATTCGGCAAATCGCCAAACGGTTTGCCGAATGCGGACTGGAGTTGCATCCGGTCAAGACGAAGATTGTTTATTGCCGCGATGGATACAGAAGGGGCAACTACCACACTGTGCAATTTGATTTTCTGGGCTATAGCTTTAGGCCCAGACATGCAATGAGTCGTCGTGGCAACCTTTTTTTGAGTTTCATACCGGCGGTCAGCGTCAAGGCGGCCAAGTCAATGCGCGATACCATCAGGCGTTGGAAAACGCATCGATGGACCCAACTGACAATCGAAGACCTCGCGAGGACATTTAATCCCGTATTGCGGGGTTGGATCAACTACTACGGTCAGTTTTACCGGTCAAGGTTGGCACCCATTCTAGGGCAATTCGATTACGCTCTGGAACGCTGGGCGAGGAGGAAATACAAACGGTTGAAGGGGAGCCAAACACGGGCACGAGCATGGATCAAACGGTTAGCGCTGCAAAATCCAAGCTTGTTCGTACATTGGCAAATCACCTTCGCTGGAATGACTGGACGATAGGAGCGGTATGAATCGAGAGATTCACGTACCGTTGCGTGAGAGCCTGAAGGTGTGATTCCTTTGGGCTACTCGACCACCTAGATTAATCAAAATTCCAGAAGTTAAATAATGTAAAATTGATGTTGCTTATGCGCCATAAGCAACACTATGAATAATTATTAACAAGCCCACTAAATTGAGGCAACGCATTAATGAAATACAAAAGCTGTGATGAATTTCTGACCCATGTCGCTCAACTTAATCCCGGTCAGTCTGAATTTCTCCAGGCAGTGACGGAGGTGATGGAGAGCCTGTGGCCCTTCATTTCGCGTTTTCCTAAATACGCCGAAAATGGTCTGCTGGACCGCCTGGTCGAGCCAGAGCGCATCGTCATGTTCCGGGTATCCTGGGTCGATGACCACGGCAAGGTGCAAGTCAACCGCGGCTACCGGATTCAACACAACATGGCCATTGGCCCCTATAAGGGCGGCTTGCGTTTCCATCCATCGGTCAACCTGTCTATTCTGAAATTCCTGGCTTTCGAGCAAACTTTCAAGAACGCGCTGACCACCTTACCAATGGGCGGTGGTAAAGGCGGTTCCGATTTTGACCCCAAAGGCAAAAGCCCTGGCGAAGTCATGCGCTTCTGCCAAGCGTTCGTAAGCGAACTGTTCCGCCATGTCGGCTCCGATACCGATGTACCTGCGGGCGACATTGGCGTAGGTGGACGCGAAGTCGGCTATATGGCCGGCATGATGAAAAAACTCAGCAATCGCGCCGACTGCGTATTCACCGGCAAGGGCCTGAGCTTCGGCGGCTCCTTGATCCGTCCGGAAGCGACCGGCTATGGCACGGTCTACTTTGCCGAAGAAATGCTGAAACGCAAAGGCATGTCGTTTGACGGTTTGCGCGTTAGCGTGTCGGGCTCTGGCAATGTGGCGCAGTACGCGGTAGAAAAAGCGATGGAATTGGGCGCCAAAGTCGTCACCGTATCCGACTCCAGCGGCACCATCGTGGACAACGACGGTTTTACCACCGAAAAATTGGCTGAACTGATGGAAGTGAAAAACCACCTCTATGGTCGCGTCAGCGACTACGCCAAACGCACCGGCAGCGAATTCCACGCCGGCATCAAGCCTTGGAATGTTCCTGTCGATGTGGCGCTGCCTTGCGCGACGCAAAACGAGCTGGATGCAGCGGATGCAGCCATCCTGATCAAAAACGGCGCCAAATGTGTGGCCGAAGGCGCCAACATGCCGACCACCATCGAAGCGGTCAAGTTGTTCGAAGCCAACAATGTACTCTATGCGCCGGGCAAAGCCAGCAATGCCGGCGGCGTGGCAACTTCCGGACTGGAAATGAGCCAGAATGCGATGCGACTGTCATGGACCCGCGACGAAGTCGACATGCGTTTGCAGGAAATCATGCGCGGCATTCACCAGGTCTGCGTGCAATATGGCGAACGTGAAGATGGTAGCTTCAGCTATGTCGACGGCGCCAACGTCGCCGGCTTCGTAAAAGTAGCCGATGCCATGCAGGCGCAAGGCGTTCTATAGAACGTAGAGCGGAATAGACGCGCGCTGTCGATTCACGACAAATGACCCGGGGGCTGCGCGTCGGAGAGCATAGCTTAGGCAGAATAAGAAGCTGCTTAAAAACCGGCCATTCCGGAATATACCTCGGATCGGCAGAAATTTGCCGGTTGTTGCCTTTCAACAAGCTAAAATCAGTTGGCTATATGAAATTGAACTAGATGGCTGATTTGAATAGTTTGAGGCTGCGACTTTACACTTGAATTACACGTCTTCAAGTGCTTGCTTCCTTTACCCTAAAAATGCCTGGCTCCGCCCACCAAAAAACGGAGCCAAACAATACTCACATTTAAGCCGCCTGATCCAGCTTGAACGCCGCATGCAGCGCTCTAACCGCCAGTTCCAGATATTTCTCGTCGACAACGACCGAAATCTTGATTTCGGAGGTCGAGATCATCTGGATGTTGATGCCTTCGGCCGCCAGGGTCTGGAACATCGTATTGGCGATACCTGCGTGCGAGCGCATGCCGACGCCGACGATCGAAACCTTGACGATATTGTCGTCGCCGGTGACTTTTTTCGCACCCAACTCGGCGCAGGTTTTTTCGAGAGAGGCCTTCGCGCGCTGAAAATCGTTCCGGTGGACGGTGAAGGTGAAATCGGTCGTATCGTCTTCGGCGATGTTCTGCACGATCATGTCGACTTCGATGTTCGCTTCGGCGATCGGTCCGAGAATTTTGGAGGCGACGCCCGGCTTGTCCGGTACGCCGGTGATCGTCAATTTGGCTTCGTCCCGGTTGAAGGCGATGCCTGAAATCAATGCGCTTTCCATTTGTGTGTCCTCATAGGTAATCAGCGTGCCGTTACCTTCTTTAAATGATGATAATACGCGTAATGCCACGTTGTATTTGCCGGCGAACTCGACCGAGCGAATCTGCAAAACTTTCGAACCGAGGCTGGCCATTTCGAGCATTTCCTCGAAGGTGATCCTGTCGAGCCTGCGGGCCTTCGGTTCGACGCGGGGATCGGTCGTGTATACGCCGTCCACGTCGGTATAAATCAGACATTCGTCGGCTTTCAATGCCGCCGCCAACGCAACCGCAGTGGTGTCGGAGCCGCCACGTCCCAGGGTTGTGATGTTGTCCTCTTCATCGACGCCCTGAAAGCCGGCCACGACGACGACCTTGCCCTGAATCAGTTGCGCGCGTATTCTGCTGTCGTCGATGTTGCGGATTCGCGCCTTGGTATGGCTGCTGTCGGTCAGTATCTTGACCTGGCCGCCGGTAAATGAAAATGCCGGGCAGCCGATTTCTTCGAGCGCCATCGCAAGCAGGGCGACGGTGACCTGTTCGCCGGTAGAAACCAGCATATCAAGCTCGCGCGCATTCGGTTGCCGCTGAATGTCTTTCGCCAGCCCGATCAGACGATTGGTCTCGCCGCTCATCGCCGAGACCACGACCACGATCTGATCGCCCTGATCGTGCGCCTTTTTTATCCTCTCGGCGACCGACTTGATCCGCTCGACCGAACCGACCGAGGTGCCGCCGAATTTAAATACGTACAATGCCATTCGCTGTATCCTTTAACCTGCCGTTTGTTCTTGTATCCACGCCGGAACGCCCGCCAATGCCTTCGCCAAGCCGGACGGATCGTTGCCGCCCGCCTGCGCCATGTCCGGCCGGCCGCCGCCTTTGCCGCCGACCTGGGTCGCGACGAAATTGACCAGATCGCCCGCCTTGACGCGCCCGATCTGATCCTTCGAGACCCCCGCAATCAGGCTGACCTTGTCGCCGTCGACGGTCGCGAGCACGATCGCTGCACTGCCGAGCTTGTTTTTCAACTGATCGACTAGGTCGCGCAAGGATTTCGGATCGACGCCGTCAAGTTTGACCGCCAACACCTTGATGCCATTAATGTCGACCGCGCCGGAAGTCAGCTCGTCGCCGGCCGAGCTGGCAAGTTTCGCGTTCAAGCGTTCGAGCTGTTTTTCCAGAGAGCGTGATTTTTCGAGTAATTGTTCGACTTTTTCGGCCGCTTTGTCGGGCGAGCTTTTCAACAGGCCGGAAATCGAGGCGAGCGCCTTGTCGCGGCTCGCGATCCAGTCGATGCAGCCTTGGCCGGTGACCGCTTCGATACGGCGGACGCCTGCCGCGACGCCGGTTTCGCCGATGATCTTGAAGCAGCCGATGTCGCCGGCGCGCTCGACGTGGGTACCGCCGCACAGTTCGGTCGAAAATTCGCCGATCTTCAAAACGCGCACTTCCGCGCCGTATTTTTCGCCGAACAGCGCCATTGCGCCGGCCTTGACCGCATCGTCCTTCGCCATGATGTCGGCGGTGACCGGCGCATTCAGGCGAATTTGCTCATTGACGATTCGTTCCAGCGTTGCGATTTCCTCGGCCGTGACCGGCTCGAAATGCGAAAAGTCGAAACGCAGGCGTTCGGGGTTGACCAGCGAGCCTTTCTGCGTGACATGGTCGCCCAGGATTTGCCGGAGCGCGGCATGCAATAGGTGCGTCGCGGAATGATTCAGCGCGGTCGCCTTACGGCCGGCCGCATTGACGCTGGCCGAACAGGTCTGGCCTTGAGTGAACGCGCCGGAGACGACCTTGCCCTTATGCAGAAACAGATTGCCGCCTTGTTTTTGGGTGTCGGTCACTTCGAATGCCGCGCCATTCACGGTAATCGTGCCGGAGTCGCCGACCTGTCCGCCGGACTCGCCGTAAAAGGGCGTTTTGTCCAGTATGATCACGCCTTCCTCACCGGCTTGCAAGGTATCAACCGGTTGGCCCTGCGCGTACAACGCGACGATGGTTGATCGATCCTCAAGCAACGCGTAGCCGGTAAATTCAGTTTCGGCATCGAGCTTGATGTCCTGGTCGTAATCGGCGCCGAAACTGCTGGCCGAACGTGCTCGATCGCGCTGCGCGGCCATCGCCGCTTCGAAGCCGACATGATCGACCGACAGGTTGTTTTCGCGCGCGAAATCGGCGGTCAGGTCGATCGGGAAACCGTAGGTATCGTAAAGCTGGAATACCGTGTCGCCCGGAATCACCAAGCCTTCAAGCCGGGCGACGCAGGCTTCCAGAATCTTCATGCCTTGCCCGAGCGTTTCGGCGAAGCGTTCTTCTTCCTTTTTCAGAATGCGTTCGACCTGCGCCTGGGCATTTTTCAGTTCGGGGTAGGCTTCGCCCATGGCCTCGACCAGAGGTGCCACCAATTTATAGAAAAAAATGTCGTGAATGCCGAGCCGGTAGCCGTGGCGAATTGCGCGGCGAATGATCCTGCGCAGCACGTAGCCGCGGCCTTCGTTCGACGGCAGCACGCCGTCCGTGACCAGAAACGCACAGGAGCGGATATGGTCGGCGATGACCCGGAGCGAGCTTTGGTTCAGATCGCCGGTGCCCGCAAGTTTTGCGGCCGCTTTCAACAGTTTCTGGAACAGATCGATTTCGTAATTGCTGTGCACGCCTTGCGAGACCGCCGCGATCCGCTCCAGCCCCATGCCGGTATCGACCGAAGGCTTCGGCAGCGGCGTCAAGGTGCCGTCGGCGGCGCGGTCGTATTGCATGAACACCAGGTTCCAGATTTCGATGTAGCGGTCGCCTTCCTCATCGGGCGATCCCGGCGGGCCGCCCGGAACCGATTCGCCGTGGTCGTAAAAGATTTCGCTGCACGGACCGCAGGGGCCGGTATCGCCCATCGACCAGAAATTGTCTTTCGCGCCGATTCGGGAAAAGCGCGCCGGATCGACGCCGATATCGTTCAGCCAGATGCTTTCGGCCTCGCTGTCTTCCTCGAACACGGTCACCCATAATTTTTCTGGCGGGATTTGCATTTCCTTGGTCAGAAAGTCCCAGGCCAGATGAATCGCCTCTTTCTTGAAATAATCGCCGAAACTGAAGTTGCCGAGCATTTCGAAAAAGGTATGATGCCGCGCGGTATAGCCGACGTTTTCCAGATCGTTATGCTTTCCGCCGGCGCGGACGCAACGCTGGCCGGTCGCCGCGCGGGTAAAATCGCGCTGCTCGCGGCCCAAAAACACGTCCTTGTACTGCACCATGCCGGCATTCGTGAACAACAGGGTGGGGTCGTTGCCGGGAATCAGCGAACTGGAAGGCTCGATTGTGTGCCCCTGTTGGCGGAAAAATTCCAGAAAGGCGGAGCGCAGTTCTGCGCTGGTCATCTTTTTCATAGGTTATGCGGTTAAAAGGCTAAAAAGTATTCGAGGTGTTTTTCAATAAATGGGTAATCATTGCGTTCGTAAACCCGCGCTGGAGCAAAAACCGGCTGCGCTTTGCCCACTCGTTCCGATTCGGAACCGGGCCGTCGCCGTATTTCTTCAAATAAACCTGCCGCAAAACCGCCATCCAGCCGCCGACGGACTCGGCGAGTGCTTCGAGGTCAAACGAGGGAGTCTTTTCGAGATCGATGCCGCGTTGACCCAGTTCGTAGGCGATAAAAGCCGGGCCGTAACCTTTAAGGATCCGCGACCGCGCATAACTTTCCGCGTAACGTGCATCGCTTTGCCATTTTTCAGCAGTCAATGCTTCAAGGATCGGCTCGCTCCTTTCCCGTGTGAAGCCTTTGATGGCCAATTTGTGCAGCAATTCTTTTCGGCTGTGCTCGCGTCCGGTCAGCAGGCGCAAGCATTCAGCCCTGATGTTGGCGTCCGTCTGATCCACGCGAACTTAGAACCCAGGCTTCAATCGTCGTCGAGTTCGGGCTTGTTCGATACCGGCAGCGCCTTGCCGAAGGCTTCCGCGCGTATTTTCGCTTCGATTTCCCTGGCTTTGTCAGGGTGCTCTTTCAGATACAGTTTCGCGTTATCCTTGCCTTGGCCGATTTTTTCATCGCCGTAGCTATACCAGGAGCCGGCCTTCTGGATAAAACCGAAATTGACGCCCAAATCGACCAATTCGCCGAAGAAAGAAATGCCTTCACCGTACAAAATCTCGAATTCGGCCTGTTTGAACGGCGGCGCGACCTTGTTTTTGACCACCTTCACGCGCGTCTCATTGCCGATCACTTCTTCGCCTTTCTTTACAGCTCCGATCCGGCGAATATCCAGCCGCACCGAGGCGTAAAATTTCAGCGCATTGCCGCCGGTCGTGGTTTCCGGATTGCCGAACATCACGCCGATCTTCATCCTGATCTGGTTGATGAAGATTACCAGCGTATTCGAGCGCTTGATGTTCGCGGTCAGTTTGCGCAAGGCTTGAGACATCAGTCGCGCCTGCAAGCCCATGTGCGAGTCGCCCATGTCGCCTTCGATCTCGGCTTTCGGGGTCAGCGCGGCGACCGAATCGACCACGACCACATCGACCGCGCCGGAGCGCACTAGCATGTCGGTAATTTCCAAAGCCTGTTCGCCGGTATCGGGCTGTGAAACTAATAGTTCATCCACATTCACGCCGATTTTTTCGGCATAGCCGGGATCCAATGCATGTTCGGCATCGACGAACGCGGCAGTGCCGCCGAGCTTTTGTACTTCGGCGATCACCTGCAAGGTCAGCGTGGTTTTACCGGACGATTCCGGTCCGTAGATTTCGACGATCCGCCCGCGCGGCAAGCCGCCGCAACCCAAGGCAATGTCCAAGCCCAACGACCCGGTCGAAACGACCTCGATGTCCCTTGCCGCCGCCACATCGCCCATCCGCATCACAGAGCCTTTGCCGAACTGCTTCTCGATCTGCATCAATGCCGCGCCCAGCGCTTTCTTTTTGTTTTCGTCCATTGCCTGTGCCCTATGATGTCGTGGTTTAACGAAGTGCGGGTTAATTAAATGGAGTATTATTACATACGGGTACCGGTTCGGGTAGTGCTGATTTGGGATTACGCGCCGGATTGATTGCGGCATTGCCTACATACGTCATGTTTATTTATTCGTTGTCTATCCTGTTCAATCAGATCAATTTATTGAGCCCGGCCGAGGCCTTGTTTATCATGGCCGGGCTGTTTGTGATCGTGTGGATGTTGGCTCCGGCGCCGGACGGCGATTTTCGGCAGTTGATGTGCGAAAATTATTGGTTTTCGTGCTGGGTAGGAGGGCAGAGGCTGGTTGCCGTATTTTGGCCGTTCTTCTTGGTGTTGAATGCTGTATTGTTCGGCGCGGATTGGCTAGTTAAATCAGGGCGGCTGACCGTGTCGAGTTGGGATGACGTGCATTTTGTCTTGGTGCTGCCCATCGTATGGTGGACGGTGTCGATCTGGCGCTGTTCGGCGCGTGCCCGCTTCCGTTGGTATGGCGCCGGAGCGCGATTCATCACGATCTGCGTGTTTTTGGAATACGCGTTGAAGTTATACCTCCGCATTGATTATCCGCGACTCTTTTTCAATTGCGAGGAACTGTTGCTGGATTACGGTAGTTGTTTTTGAGGCAAGCCGATCGTCGCCGTTGCCGACGGGTAAATCCCGCATTGCTATAAAAAAACCGGCAAAACGGTTATAATCGGCGTTTTTGATTAACAATTACTAAATTTCGGAAAAAACATGCTGGGTAAGCTGGTCAAATTTGTAGTAGGGAGCCGAAACGACAGGCTAGTTAAAAAGAAAAGAAAATTGGTCAAAAAGATCAATGCTTTATCTTCTGAGTATGAAAAGCTGTCGGATGAGGCCTTAAAGGCGAAAACACAGGAATTTCGCGACCGGCTTGTGCAAGGCGAAAAGCTCGACAACCTGCTTCCGGAAGCCTTTGCGACGGTCCGGGAAGCGTCGTCGCGGGTGTTCGGCATGCGCCATTATGACGTACAGTTGATAGGCGGCATGATCCTTTTTGACGGCAAGATCGCCGAAATGAAAACCGGTGAGGGTAAAACGCTGATGGCGACGTTGGCGGCTTACCTGAGTGCTTTGCCGGGGCGCGGCGTGCACGTGGTCACCGTGAACGATTACCTCGCTCGCCGCGATGCCGAATGGATGGGCCGGCTGTACGGCTTTCTCGGCATGAGCACCGGCGTGATCATCAGCCAGATGGATTATGATGCCCGCCGCCATTCCTATGCCTGCGACATCACTTACGGCACCAACAACGAATTCGGCTTCGATTATCTGCGCGACAACATGGCGTTCAGCCTCGAAGAAAAAGTCCAGCGCGAACTGCATTTTGCGATTATCGACGAGGTCGATTCGATTCTGATCGACGAGGCGCGGACGCCGTTGATCATTTCCGGGCCTTCCGAAGAAAGCTCCGAAATCTATATCAAGGCCAATGCCATTATTCCATACCTGACCAAACAGGAAAAAGAAGGCCAGCCCGGGGATTATTCTGTCGATGAAAAATCGCGTCAGGTGCATCTTACCGAAGAAGGCCATGAGCGCGTTGAGAGGTTGATGGTCGAACACGGCCTGATGATCGAGGATAGCAGTCTCTACGACGCATCGAACATCCGTCTGATGCATTATTTGAGCGCGTCGTTGCGCGCCCATGCGCTGTTCAAAAAGGACGTGCATTACATCGTGCAGAGCAATCAGGTGATCATTGTCGATGAGTTCACCGGTCGCATCATGCCCGGCCGGCGCTGGTCCGAAGGCCTGCATCAGGCGGTCGAGGCGAAAGAGCATGTGCCGATTCAAAGCGAAAACCAGACGCTGGCCTCGATCACCTTCCAGAATTATTTCCGGCTTTATCACAAGCTGTCCGGCATGACCGGCACCGCCGACACTGAAGCGTTCGAGTTAAACAAGATCTACGGACTCGAAGTGGTCGTGATTCCAACCCACCGACCGATGATCCGCAAGGATATGGGCGATCTGGTTTATTTGACCGCCGGGGAAAAATATCAGGCCGTCGCCGATGATATTAAACGCTGTGTTGAACGACAACAGCCGGTGTTGGTCGGCACCACCTCGATCGAAAATTCCGAGTTGCTTTCCGCCTTGTTGAAAAAACAAGGTATTCCGCATGAAGTATTGAATGCGAAACAGCATGAACGCGAAGCGCATATCATCGAGCAGGCTGGCAAGCCGGGAGCGGTCACGATCGCGACCAACATGGCGGGTCGCGGTACCGACATCGTGCTTGGCGGCAATCTTGATGCCGAATTGAAACTATTAGGGCCCGAGGCGACCGACGCCGAAAAAGAGCATGCGCGCGGTGCCTGGCTCGATCGCCATAATCAGGTGATTGCGAGCGGCGGTTTGCATGTGATCGGTTCGGAGCGCCACGAATCGCGGCGTATCGACAACCAGCTTAGAGGCCGTTCCGGACGTCAGGGCGATCCGGGTTCTACGCGCTTTTATCTGGCGCTCGAAGACGATCTGATGCGGATTTTCGCCTCCGATCGCGTTGCCGCTCTGATGGCGAAACTTGGCATGGGCAACGGCGAAGCGATCGAGCATCCGTGGGTGACCCGCGCGATCGAAAACGCGCAGCGCAAGGTCGAGGCGCGCAACTTCGATATCCGTAAGGAAATTCTGGCCTACGACGATGTTGCGAACGATCAGCGCAAAGTCGTTTACGCGCAGCGCAATGAACTGATGGCGGCCGAGGAAATCTCCGATATCATCACCGCGATCCGGAAAGATGTAATCAATAATGTGATCACCCAATACATTCCGCCGCGTTCGATGGAAGAGCAGTGGGATATTAAGGGACTCGAGGAGCACATCCAACAGGAATTCAATGTCGACATTCAGATTCAGAAAATGCTCGACGAAGATCATAAATTGCAGGAGGAGTCGTTGCGCGAGCGCATCATTGAGGCGATGGAGCAGGCGCATAAGGACAAGGAAAAGAAGATTAGCCAGGCAGTCATGCAGCATTTTGAAAAATCCGTGATGCTGCAAGTGCTCGACAATAGCTGGAAGGAGCATCTGGCGGCAATGGACTATCTGCGTCAGGGCATTCATTTCCGGGGTTATGCGCAAAAAGATCCGAAACAGGAATACAAGCGCGAAGCGTTTGAAATGTTCACGCATCTGCTCGATCACATCAAATACGAAGTGATCACCATTTTATGCAAGGTTCAGGTCAGGCAGGAAGAAGACGTCCAGGCGATTGACGCACAGCGTCAGGCGCAGGCGCCGAAAGAAATGCATTTCGAACATGCTGAGGCGCCGGCTCTGGATGGCTCGGAGCAGGAACCTGATCCGGCCGAAAACGAACAACTGGCCGCTCAGCCGTTTGTCCGTTACGGAGATAAAGTCGGACGGAATGATCCTTGTCCTTGCGGTTCAGGGAAGAAGTATAAACAGTGTCATGGGCAGGTGAACTGAAACAGTCGCATATCTCCGGCTGCCCCGGAGGATTGGTCATGTGAATCGCTCACAGCGGATTCATATATTGAGTCGCCGCCTTATTAAGGCGGCGCACCTCAAAAAATCAACAACAGCTCGGATTTATCGGTCTTTTCGTGAACGGGATTTTAGGGAAAGATTCATTTCCCTTAATATTTCTAAGCAGAATTTTTTCTTTAATTTCTTTGTGCCAATTCCGTCTGAAGTTTGGTCATGCTTTTGGCGAGTTTTTCCATGAACGCCTGTCGGTTTTCCTCCCAATACAAAGCCTCCCCGACAAATGCGTCGACAATAAAAGGCACCAAAATAATTTCGCCTTTCGGCAGCGCTTTGCCAAGACCGTGAAAAAATATCGGAACAACCGGTGTTTCCGGGCATTGGCTGATCAGGTGCGCGATGCCGTTTTTGAGTTTGCCTAGCATTTCGGGCTCGCCGCGGCTGCCTTCGGGAAACAGGATCAGAATGTCGCCGCGCCGCAGGGCTTCGACGAGCGGCTTCAATAACTGACTGGTTTTGTTTGAAGCATGGCGTTCGAGCGGAATGATGCCGATTGCATTTAAAGTAATCCATTTCAACAACCGATTTCTCAGAAAATAGTCGGCTGCGGCGACCGGGCGGATCTTGTTTGCCAAGTGCAAAGGAAACAGCGACATCAGCGCCAGCGTATCGAGGTGGCTGTTGTGGTTCGCAACGAGGATTGCGGGGCCTTGCGCCGGCAATAAATGCCGGTTTCTGGCGTTGATGCCGAGCACGATCAACACCAGCGGCTTGACGATTATAAGATGAAACAAGAGCCGCAGCATGTCAATAGTGCAGATAATAGGCGAAATGAAAGAACAGCGGCGCGGTATAGGTTAGGCTATCCATGCGGTCGAGGATACCGCCGTGGCCGGGCAGGATGCTGCCTGAGTCTTTGACGCCGATGTCGCGTTTCAGGGCCGAAATAGTCACGTCGCCGACAAATCCCGCGATGCCGATCAGCAAGCCGGCAACTACGCCTTCGCCGTATGTCAATGGCGTCAGACAGGGGGCCAGAGCGATTGCTAGCACGGTGGTCGTCAATACGCCGCCCAGGAAGCCGGCTACGGTTTTATTTGGGCTGACCTTGGGTGAAATTTTCCGGCGTCCGAAACTTTTCCCCCAAATGTATTGCGCAATGTCGTTGATTTCGGTCAGAAACACTAGATAAAGCAAAAGCCCTGCCACGCCCCCCACCGGGTTTTTGTTTGGCGGTAACACCAGCATGAATGCCATGTGGCTCAAAGTGAACACGGTGATCATTAAGCCCCAGTGAAGCGTGCCGATTGCTTTCAAAAAGCCCTGGGTTTCTCCGACCAGAATCATCCGCATCGGCAGCAGTAAAAACATATAGACCGGAATGAAGATGATGAACATGCCGTACCAGCCCAGCCATACCCAGTAAAACTGAATCGGAATCGCGAGATAAGCCCAAAACAGCACGCGGTGATCCGCGCGCCGGGTCGGGATCAGCGACAGATATTCCTTGAAGGCCAGAAAGCTGATGAAGCCGAACAGCACAACCGAAATGGTGCGGTTGACCAGCACCGCCAGTGCAAAAATGCCGACGATGAGCCACCAGGTTCTGACGCGCTGACGCAGTTCTTGATAGTTTCGTTCTGGGCGGGTTTTTGCCAGTATGATCGAAATCAGGCTGCCCAATGCGAGCAGAATGCCGATGCTTAGAAAAGCGATTTGAATGCTGAAGGGTAGGGGCGGCCAGTTCATTAGGCAATTTCTTTCAGTGCCTGCCGGGCACGGTTAATGATGGTGAAGAGGGTCAGCGCAAGCATCAGGGCAATAACGCCGTTCAACCAGGTGTCGGGTTTTATGTCGAACCCCAGCGCCAGGCCGGCCGCGCCAAAGACGAAGGCACGGTCGCTTTTGCCCATCGGCCCGTCATAGCGCCGTGAGGCGCCGATTTGCAACGCAATCACGCCGGTCATTTCGCTGAGGATCGCCGTAATGACTAGCAGCACGACAAGCCAGCCGTACACGCCGGGCAACAACGCGAATGGCAGATACAGAACCGTATCCGAGATCACATCGCCAAGTTCGTTTAAAATCGCGCCCAGCGGCGATTTCATGCCATGTTCACGCGCCAGCATGCCGTCGATCGCATTCAGCGCCATCCGTAAAAACAATACCAGCGGCAACGATAAAAAAACCGCGGCATGCGCATCGGCAAACATTTGCAGCAACCCGGTAGTGGACGACAAAATCAGTGCCGCGATCGTGACCTGATTTGCGGTGACGCCGAGCCGCGCCAACTTGGTCACCAGCGGCCGCAGCAGATTTTGAAAAGCCGGTTTGACGGCATAAATACTGGGCATGGCATTGTCCTTGGTAGAGTCATGGATGTAATTCTCGCATTATAACGCCGGTAGACGTTTCTGACAGCCGTGCGACAGAAAGCGCCGGCGCAACGGTGAGACCTCTCTTAAAGATAGTTCAAGCCACCTATTTGGAAAAATTGTTAATGACCAACCCCCGTTATTTTTAGTAAAATGACACGATTTCAATTTTTATAACGGGATGCGTTCGTACGGATTCATCCCGTTTTGCGCATTTAGAGGTGACGTGTTTGACTAGGCCCGCTTTATTGGTTTTGGAGGATGGAACAGTATTTCATGGGGTGTCGATCGGCGTCGACGGCTGTTCGGTAGGCGAAGTCGTGTTCAATACCGCGATGACCGGTTATCAGGAAATCCTGAGCGACCCGTCCTATGCCAAACAAATCGTGACGTTGACCTATCCGCACATCGGCAATACCGGTTGCAACGGCGAAGACGACGAGTCTGCGCGCGTGTTTGCGAGCGGTCTGGTGATTCGGGATTTGCCGGCCTTGGCGAGCAATTTTCGTTCCGAACAGACGCTGCCGCAATATCTCGAGGCCAATCAGGTCGTTGCGATCGCGGATATCGACACGCGCAAACTGACCCGCCTGCTCCGCGATAGGGGCGCGCAGCGCGGAGCGATCATTGCCGGCGAAACGGTCGATGCCGAAACCGCGAAAGCCGCGATCGACGGTTTCCCTGGCTTGAAAGGCATGGATTTGGCGAAAGTCGTGTCGGTTGCCGAGACTTACGAATGGACCGAAAACACTTGGCAACTCGGCAAGGGCCACACCCTGGCCGAAAATCCGGCCAAGCATGTGGTCGCCTATGACTTCGGCATCAAGCGCAACATTCTGCGCCTGCTCGCGAATCGCGGCTGCCGGGTCACGGTTGTACCGGCCGAAACGCCTGCAGAAACAGTGCTGGCGATGAAGCCGGATGGCGTGTTCCTTTCGAACGGCCCCGGAGACCCGGAGCCTTGCACCTACGCTATCGAAGCGATCCGTAAAATTCTCGCGACCCAAACGCCGGTGTTCGGCATTTGCCTGGGCCATCAGTTGTTGGCCTTGGCGAGCGGAGCGAAAACCGAAAAAATGAAGTTCGGCCATCATGGCGCGAATCATCCGGTGCAGGAAACCGCGACCGGGCGGGTGATGATCAGCAGCCAGAACCACGGTTTCTCGGTTGATAAGGACAGTCTGCCCGCCAACGTGAAGCCGACCTTCTATTCGCTGTTCGACGGCAGCCTGCAGGGCATTGCGCGCACCGATTGTCCCGCGTTCAGCTTTCAGGGTCATCCCGAAGCGAGTCCGGGGCCGCACGATGTCGAGTCGTTGTTCGACGCCTTCATCGAATTAATGAATAAATGATTTTGCGGTTCAAGATACAAGGCGCAAGTTTCGAGGAGTCTGTTCTTTTAAGACGGTGCCTTTTACCCTGGACCCTATACCTATATTGAGACCATGCCAAAAAGAACCGACATCAAATCGATTTTATTACTCGGCGCGGGCCCGATCGTGATCGGCCAGGCCTGCGAGTTTGATTATTCCGGCACGCAGGCCTGCAAGGCGTTGCGCGAGGAAGGCTACCGGGTGATCCTGGTCAACTCGAATCCGGCCACGATCATGACCGATCCGGACATGGCCGATGCGATCTATATCGAGCCGATCGACTGGCAAACGGTCGAGAAAATCATCGAAAAGGAACGTCCGGACGCCATTTTGCCGACGATGGGCGGACAAACCGCATTGAATTGTGCGCTCGCTTTGGATGCGAACGGCGTGCTCGAGAAATACGGCGTCGAGATGATCGGCGCAAGCAAGGAAGCGATCAATAAAGCCGAAGACCGCGAACTGTTCAATCAGGCAATGCGCAAGATCGGCTTCGAAGTCGCCAAATCGAAAACCGCGCATTCGCTCGAAGAAGCGCTCGCCGCGCAGCAGGAAGTCGGCTATCCGACCATCATCCGGCCGTCGTTCACGATGGGCGGCAGCGGCGGCGGCATTGCCTATAATCGCGAGGAATTTATCGAAATCTGCGAGCGCGGACTCGATCTGTCGCCGACCAACGAGCTGTTGATCGAAGAGTCGGTGCTCGGCTGGAAAGAATTCGAAATGGAAGTCGTGCGCGATTCGAAGGATAACTGCATCATCGTCTGCTCGATCGAAAATTTCGACCCGATGGGTGTGCATACCGGCGATTCGATCACGGTCGCGCCCGCGCAAACCCTGACTGACAAGGAATATCAGATTCTGCGGAATGTCGCGGTGGCGGTATTGCGCGAAATCGGCGTCGATACCGGCGGCTCGAACGTGCAGGTCGCGATCAACCCCGAAAACGGACGGCTGATCGTGATCGAGATGAATCCGCGCGTGTCGCGTTCGTCTGCCTTGGCCTCGAAAGCGACCGGCTTTCCGATCGCGAAGGTCGCCGCGAAACTTGCGGTCGGCTATACGCTCGACGAACTGAAGAACGAAATCACCGGCGGCAAGACTCCGGCTTCGTTCGAGCCGACGATCGATTATGTGGTCACCAAGGTGCCGCGCTTTACGTTTGAAAAATTTCCGCAGGCCGATGACCGCCTGACCACGCAGATGAAATCGGTCGGCGAGGTGATGGCGATCGGCCGCACCTTCCAGGAGTCGCTGCAAAAAGCCTTGCGCGGACTCGAAATCGGCATCAGCGGACTCGATGAAATCATCGACATGCAGGAAGTCGACGCGCACGAAAACATGCAGCGCGAATTGCGCCATCCGGGGCCGCATCGCCTGCGCTATGTCGCAGACGCGTTCCGGAACGGCATGTCTTTCGAAGATGTACACGAGGCCAGCAAGATCGACCCATGGTTTCTGGCGCAGGTCGAGGACTTGATCACCACCGAAAAATCGCTGGCGACCAAGACTTTGGCGACATTGAAGGAAGGTGAGCTGTTCAGGCTGAAACGCAAAGGCTTTTCGGACCAGCGCCTGGCGAAACTGCTCGGCGCGACCGAATCGGAAGTGCGCAACGTCCGCCACAAGCTCGGCGTGCGCCCGGTCTTCAAGCGCATCGATTCGTGCGCGGCCGAGTTTTCGTCCGACACCGCCTATCTGTATTCGACCTATGAGGAAGAATGCGAGGCGCGCGTTTCGGACCGCGAAAAGATTATCATCCTCGGCGGCGGACCGAACCGGATCGGACAGGGCATCGAATTCGACTACTGCTGCGTACATGCGGCGATGGCGCTGCGCGAAGACGGTTACGAGACGATCATGGTCAACTGTAACCCGGAAACCGTTTCGACCGATTTCGACACCTCTGACCGGCTGTATTTCGAGCCGTTGACGCTCGAAGACGTGCTCGAGATCGTGCATATCGAAAAGCCGAAGGGCGTGATCGTGCAATATGGCGGCCAGACCCCGCTAAAACTCGCGCGTGCGTTGGAAGCGGCCGGCGTGCCGATCATCGGTACCTCGCCCGATTCGATCGACTTGGCCGAAGACCGCGAACGCTTCCAGAAGCTGCTCGAAAGACTGGACCTGAAGCAGCCGCCGAATGCGACCGCGCGTTCGGTCGAGCAAGCGCTGAATGCGGCGAAGGATCTGGGTTATCCGCTGGTCGTGCGGCCTTCTTATGTATTGGGCGGCCGGGCGATGGAGATCGTGTTCAACGAAGAGGGCCTGCAGCGCTACATGAAAGAGGCGGTCAGCGTCTCGAACGATTCGCCGGTCCTGCTCGACCGTTTCCTCGACGACGCGGTAGAGATGGACGTCGATGCGATTTACGACGGCGAGAACGTGCTGATCGGCGGCCTGATGGAGCACATCGAGCAGGCCGGCATTCATTCGGGCGATTCGGCGTGTTCCTTGCCGCCTTATGAGTTGCCTGTGGAGTTGCAGGACCGCCTGCGCGTGCAAGTGCGCGCGATGGCCGAGGCGCTCGGCGTCCGGGGTCTGATGAATACGCAGTTCGCGATCCAGGGCAACGATATTTACGTGCTGGAAGTGAATCCGCGTGCCTCGCGCACCGCGCCGTTCGTGTCGAAAGCGACAGGCTACCCGCTGGCCAAAATCGCCGCGCGCTGCATGGTCGGCAAATCGCTGGCCGAGCAGGGCGTAACCGAGGAACGCATCCCGGACTATTTCTCGGTCAAGGAAGCGGTGTTCCCGTTCGTCAAGTTCCCCGGCGTCGATCCGCTGTTGGGGCCGGAAATGAAATCGACCGGAGAAGTGATGGGGATCGGCAAGACCTTCGGCGAGGCGTTCGCGAAGTCGCAACGCGCGACCGGCGTCAAGCTGAATCACAGCGGTAAGGTATTGATCAGCATCCGCGATGCGGACAAGTCGAAATTGCCTGAGATCGCGCGCATGCTGACCGAAAAGAAATATGAAATCGTCGCGACCGGCGGCACCGCCAAGGTGTTGCAGGAGGCGGGAATTGCCTGCGAGGTGGTGTATAAAGTGAATCAGGGGCGTCCGAATACGGTCGATATGATCAAAAACGGACAAATTCAGATGATCATCAACACCACCGAGGGCAAGAAGGCGATCGCCGATTCGTTCACGATGCGCCGCGAAGCGTTGCAGCACCGGGTCAATTACTACACGACGATGGCCGGCGCGAAAGCGGCCTGTTATGCTTTAGGTGAGCTGGATGCGGGCAGTGTGAACTGCTTGCAGGATTTGCATAAAAGTATCGCGGATTTGTAGGCTTGTAGTATGGATAAGCGTAGCGCATACGGCCTACGGTTTTTTTGCAGGATTGCCCAAGTTAAGTTTTGAATTCCCAAAAAGGAATGTAAATAAAAGATTGGAGTTGTAAATTAAATGACTACGAAAGTACCTCTTACCGTGAAAGGAGCGGAAAAGCTGCGCGCGGAACTGGAAGAATTGAAAACGGTGACCCGCCCGCGCATCATTCAGGCGATCGCGACCGCGCGCGCCCACGGTGATTTAAAGGAAAACGCCGAATACCACGCGGCGCGCGAGCAGCAAAGCTTTTCGGAAGGTCGCATCATGGAAATCGAGGCGAAATTGTCGAACGCGCAAATTATCGACGTGACCAAACTCGATCCGAACGGCAAGGTCGTGTTCGGCGCGACCGTCGAGATCGAGGATGTGGATTCGGGAAGGACGGTTGTTTACCAGATCGTCGGCGAAGACGAAGCGAATATTAAGGAAGGCCGCATTTCCATCGGTTCGCCGATTGCCAGAGCTTTGATCGGCAAGGAAACCGGCGATGTCGTTACGGTTAAGACGCCGAGCGGCAATGTCGAATACGAAATTATTTCGGTCGAGTATATCTAAGATAGGATACAGGGTTCAAGGCGCCTGGATCTTCCCGCGTTTGCCTTGAACCGTGTGTTTTTACCGGCGGTTATTAAAGGCCTTTTTTGGTTTTGGCTTCTTGACCGGAGCCTCTTTTTTAATCCTTTTTTCAGGATTTGCTCTGTATAACACCGCGATTTGCCCGATCATCTGAATCATTTCTGCGCCGGTCGACGCGATGATTTCGTCACCGATCGTTTGGCGTTCTTCCCTTTCGGCGCGTATTCTGACTTTAAGCAACTCGTGGCAGTCGAGCGCGATTTCGATTTCCGCCAATACCGCAGGCGTCAGACCTGCCTGGCCGATCATGATGACCGGTTTGTGGCTGTGCGCCTCGGCCCGGAGTCGTTTCTTATCCGTTGAGTCCACTCAATTTTCCTAAACAAAAAAGCCTATTCTACACCAAAAAAATTTGCCATGGCCCGAACAAAAAGCAGCAGTCGCTGGATGCAGGAACATTTTGATGATGAATACGTCAAAATGGCGCAAAAGCTTGGTTATCGCTCGCGCGCAGTTTTCAAGCTGAAGGAGATACAAGAAAAAGACCATATCCTGAAGCCGGGGATGCGCATCGTCGATCTGGGGGCCGCGCCGGGCGGTTGGTCGCAATATGCCAAGCAACTGCTCGGCAACCAGTGTCGGATCATTGCGCTGGATATTCTGGACATTGAACCGATCGACGGTGTCGAATTCATTCAGGGCGATTTTCGCGAACAAGCCGTATTCGATCAGTTGATGGCGGCGCTTGAAGATAAGCGTGTCGATCTGGTATTGTCGGACATGGCGCCGAACATGAGCGGCAGCAAGGGCGTCGATCAGCCGCGCTCGTTGTATCTGGGCGAGTTGGCGTTGGAAATGGCAGAGGCTGTGCTCGCAAAAGACGGTACGTTTTTGGTCAAGCTGTTTCAGGGTGAAGGCTTTGAAGCTTATTGCAAACAGGCGCAGAAGTTATTCGCCAAGGTGATGATCAGAAAGCCGAAAGCCTCGCGGTCCCGCAGCAACGAAGTCTATTTGCTGGCACGGGGCTTTAAATAACTGCAAATGTCCCCATGTCTTTAACAAATGTCCAATAACAGAGTCGAAATGGATGTTTCGGTCTACTAATAGCTGAAATATCGGCAGGCAATGCCCCGGTCTACTGATATAATGATGCCTAATTTTATTACGAGAGCCATTTCGGCCCAGGTCGTGTAAATTGAACGAGATGTTGAAAAATATTATTTTATGGGTGGTCATCGCCGTGGTGTTGATGTCCATTTTTAACAATTTCGGTCCGCAGATGGAAGGTACGGATTCGACGTTGTCTTACTCGCAATTCATCGATGCGGTCAAATCCGGCCAAGTCAGTCAGGTGATGATTGATGATCAGGTCGTCAAAGGCAAGATGCAGACGGGTCAGATATTCAGAACCTATGCGCCGAACGACCCGCATATGGTCGATGACTTATTGGCCAACGGTGTCGATATCAAGGCCACGCCCCCGGAGCAGCCTTCAATGCTGATGCAATTGCTGGTGTCGTTTGGACCGATGCTGCTGTTGATTGCGGTGTGGGTCTTTTTCATGCGGCAGATGCAGGGTGGCGGCGGCGCGCGTGGCGCAATGAGCTTCGGCAAAAGCAAGGCGCGCATGCTCGAGGAGGATCAGATCAAAGTGACATTCGCCGATGTCGCAGGCTGCGATGAAGCGAAGGAAGAAGTGGTCGAGATGGTCGATTTTCTGAAAGATCCCGCCAAGTATCAGCGCTTGGGAGGGAAAATCCCGCGCGGCGCTTTGATGATAGGTCCTCCGGGTACCGGTAAAACTTTGTTGGCCCGGGCGATTGCAGGCGAAGCCAAAGTGCCGTTTTTCACGATTTCCGGCTCGGATTTCGTCGAAATGTTCGTCGGGGTAGGCGCCTCGCGGGTGCGGGATATGTTCGAAACGGCTAAAAAGCATGCGCCTTGCATCATTTTTATCGACGAGATCGACGCGGTCGGTCGTCAGCGCGGCGCTGGACTCGGCGGCGGTAATGACGAGCGCGAGCAAACCCTGAACCAACTGTTGGTCGAAATGGACGGTTTTGAAGGCAACGAAGGCATTATCGTGATCGCGGCGACCAACCGGCCCGATGTGCTCGATAAGGCTTTGTTGCGCCCGGGCCGTTTCGACCGGCAAATCACGGTCGGTCTGCCGGATGTCAGAGGTAGAGAGCAAATTCTGAAGGTGCATCTAAAAAAAGTACCGACCGATACCGATGTCGAGGTCAAATACATTGCACAGGGCACGCCCGGTTTTTCCGGCGCCGATCTGGCGAATCTGATCAACGAGGCGGCATTGTTCGCGGCACGCTTGAACAAGCGTTTGGTCAATATGTCCGATCTGGAAAAAGCCAAGGACAAGCTGATCATGGGCGCGGAACGGCGCTCGATGGTGATGAACGACAAGGAAAAGAAGATGACCGCGTACCACGAGGCCGGTCATGCGATCGTCGGCCGGCTCGTGCCCGAGCATGATCCGGTCTATAAGGTCAGCATCATGCCGCGCGGGCGGGCCTTGGGCGTCACGATGTTCCTGCCCGAGCGCGATCAGTACAGCGCCAGCAAGCAAAAACTGGACAGCATGATTTCGAGTCTGTACGGCGGCCGTATCGCCGAGGAAATGATCTTCGGCTGGGAACAGGTCAGCACCGGCGCCTCGAACGATATTGAGCGCGCGACCGAACTGGCCCGGAACATGGTCACCAAGTGGGGTCTGTCGCAACGCCTCGGGCCTCTTGCGTACAGCGAGGAAGAGGGCGAGGTCTTTTTGGGGCGCTCGGTTACTCAACACAAGACGGTTGCCGAAGAAACCTCGCATACGATCGATGAAGAGATTCGTTCGATTATCGATCGAAACTACGAACGCGCGGAAAACATATTGAAGCAAAACATCGATATTCTGCATGCGATGGCCGATGCGTTGATCAAATACGAAACGATCGACAAATATCAGATAGACGACTTAATGGCGCGGCAACCCGTCAGGACGCCACAGGGTTGGGATGATTCGACCCCTTCTTCATTTCCTTCGACCGGCGATGCGAATTCGAAAGACGACAAACTCGGATCTTTAGGCGAAGCCGCCAAACAAAATTAGGCGTCGCTGAACAAGTCATTTATATGATGAACAAGGAGAGGCTGCCTGCCCGTAGTCTCTCCTTTTTTTTGTGTACAAATCGGAAATCGGCAGGATTTTATATGGCAAGCGCTTCGTTTTTGCCGATCCTGAATCATTTCCACGAAGGATGTTAGAGCATGGCAAAGAAATATTTTGGAACCGATGGGATTCGTGGCAAGGTCGGCGACTATCCGATTACGCCGGATTTTTTTCTGAAATTGGGCTGGGCAGCCGGAAAGGTGTTTGCGAGCGAAGGTTCCGGCTTCGTGTTGGTCGGTAAGGATACGCGCATCTCCGGCTATATGTTCGAATCGGCGATCGAATCTGGCCTGACCGCCGCCGGCGTCGGCACCCGCCTGTTGGGGCCGATGCCGACGCCGGGCATCGCCTATTTAACCCGCACGTTGCGGGCCAAGGCCGGCATCGTAATCAGCGCCTCGCACAATCCTTATTATGACAATGGCGTGAAGTTCTTTTCGGTGCAGGGCATCAAGCTACCCGATGAAGTCGAAGAGCAGATCGAATACTATCTGGATTCGCCAATGACCACGGTCGACTCCTCGAGTCTCGGCAAGGCCAAGCGCCAGGTCGATGCGGCCGGACGTTATATCGAATTTTGCAAGGCCAGCGTGCCGCCCAGACTCGATTTCAAAGGTCTCAAAATCGTGATCGACTGCGCGCACGGCGCGACCTATCATATTGCGCCGCATGTACTCCGCGAAGTCGGGGCAGAAGTGTCCGTGCTCGGCGGCGAACCGAACGGACTGAATATCAACGAGAAATGCGGTGCGACGCATCCGGACAAGCTTGCTCAAGCCGTTCTGGAGCAGCGGGCCGACTTGGGGATTGCGCTCGACGGCGATGGCGACCGGCTGATCATGGTCGATCATCAGGGCGAAATCGTCGATGGCGATGAGTTGGTTTACATCATCGCCAAATCCCGTCTGCAGGAAGGACTGCTTTACGGGCCGGTGGTCGGCACGTTGATGACCAATCTGGGTATGGAAATCGGTTTGAAGCGCCTTGGGGTCAAATTATTGCGCGCGAATGTGGGCGACCGCTATGTGATGGAAATGCTGGTCGAGCACGAGGGACTTCTCGGTGGCGAAGGCTCCGGTCACATCATCTGTTTGGATCGAACGACGACCGGCGATGGCATCATCTCTGCACTGCAGGTGCTGGCCGAGATGCACAACAGCGGCAAATCATTGCAAGAGCTGAAGGCCGGCATGCAAAAATTTCCGCAGGTGCTGGTCAATGTCAGAACCGACAAAAGGATCAATCCCGATCAGAGCGAGCCGATCCAAAAAGCGGTCAAAGCGGTAGAGCAAAAACTCGGCAACGAAGGCAGGGTGTTGCTTCGGGCTTCGGGGACCGAGCCGTTGATTCGGGTGATGGTCGAAGGCCGTTATGAAGATACGGTCAACGAATATGCAAACGAACTCGCCGACGCAGTCAGGAATTCATTGCAGGCTTGAAACCAAGCGCAATTTATATTAGAATGCTCGATTTAGTTCTTTGAGGGGAAAATGATGCGTCGGTCTCTGGTTGTTGGCAATTGGAAAATGAATGGCACACTCGCCAGCGCAAATTCGCTCGTGCAAGGCATCCTTGCGGGTCTCGGAAATACCGAGGGCGATATTGCGGTTTGTGTTCCTTACGTTCAAATTCCGGCTGTCAGCGAACACGTCAAAGGCACTCATCTTGCTCTCGGCTCGCAAAATATCGCGGATAAGGCTTCCGGCGCTTACACCGGTGAAATCTCCGCGGCAATGCTGGCTGAATTCGGTTGCAAATATGCGATCGTCGGCCATTCCGAAAGACGCAGCTATTATGGCGATACCAACGAATCGGTCGCCGCGCGTTTCGTTCAAGCGCAAACCCAAAACATCATTCCAATTTTATGTGTCGGTGAAACGTTGGAGCAACGCGAGCAAAACGAAACCTTCGCGGTAATCGACGTACAGCTCGATGCGGTGATAAAAGCCGCCGGCATCGAAGCTTTCCGGGCTGCGGTGATCGCTTACGAACCGGTCTGGGCTATCGGCACCGGTAAGACCGCGACCGACGATCAGGCGCAGGAAGTACACGCTTATATCCGCAATTATTTTGCGAAGCAAAATCAGGACATCGCAGCTAAATTGCAAATCTTGTACGGCGGCAGTTGCAAGCCGGACAACGCCAAAGGCTTATTTGCGATGCCTGATATCGACGGCGGCCTGATTGGCGGCGCGTCCCTGGATGCCGATTCCTTCCTGAAGATTTATCACTCGATTTAAGAATTTTAGACTTTCTATGTATCAGGCTATTATAATAATTCACGTCTTGCTGGGCTTAGGCATCATCGGCTTGGTGCTGATGCAGCAAGGCAAAGGCGCCGATGCTGGGGCCGCATTCGGCACCGGCGCATCCGGTTCGGTTTTCGGTGCGCAAGGCGCGGCCTCGTTTCTGTCCAGAACCACCGCGATCCTTGCTACTTTGTTTTTTGCGACCAGTTTGGGCCTTGCGGTATTCAACGGACATCGCGGCGGCGTAACCGACATCATGAGCGGCGCGGCTGGCGAGAAAGAAAGTCTGGAATTGCCGAGTGTTGAAGGCGCAAAAATCGATACTACGGTTCCTACTGCGCCTCAGCCGTCAACTGACGCGGCTCCGGTAACTCCAGCGCCAGTGGTAGCCGACAAACCCGCGGAGGCTGTGGCTCCTGTTGCAGAACCGGCGCCGAAAAAGGAAGCCGCTAAAAAGTAGCACGTCCTGTTCAAAAAATTTGCCGATGTGGTGAAATTGGTAGACACGCCATCTTGAGGGGGTGGTGACGCAAGTCGTGTCGGTTCAAATCCGACCATCGGCACCAAATCACAGACTCAGACAGTCTCAAACAGTCTCAAAACCCGCGAGTCGCAAGGCTTTGCGGGTTTTTTATTGTCTCAAACTTTCCCTGCCTGTATCATGCAATACCATCAAACTTGCTGGTATTTTTGTTGGTACTGTGTTTTTCCGTGCAGCAGATACCATCATCAGCAATAACGCGTACCATCAAACCATGTTGGAGGTCATATGTTGAGCGACATTCAAGCGAGACGCGCGAAACCAAAAGATAAGCCTTACAAGTTAGCCGATGAAAACGGGCTTTATCTCTACATTACGCCGCAGGGCGGGAAATTATGGCGTTTCAACTATCGAAACGGAGGCAAGCAGAAGACTTTGTCATTCGGCGCATATCCATACGTTGGGTTATCGGATGCGCGGGAAAAATTGGCCGAATCTCGTAAGTTACTGGCGGCGGGTAGCGATCCCTCCGCACAGCGTAAAGCGCTTAAGGCCGCAAATGCCGAGCGCGCAGCGAACAGTTTTGAAGTGATTGCCCGTGAATGGCATCACATACACATGTCCGACAAGACCGAGGACCATGCCAAGCGAACATTGGTACGACTCGATAAGGACGTTTTTCCCTGGCTGGGTGGTCGCCCATTGGTGGAGATCGAAGCGCCGGAAATCTTAACCGTTTTGCGCCGTATCGAGGCCCGTGGTGCAAATGAGCTTGCGCATACAGCCAAACGGACCATTGGCCAGATATTCAGGTTTGCTATTGCAACGGGCAGAGCAACAAGAAATCCGGTCCCCGATTTGCAAGGCGCATTAAAGCCCGTATTGGTTACGCATTATTCAGCGATTACCGACCCCGGCAAGATCGGGGAATTGTTGCGTGCTGTTTACGGATACACAGGCAATCTTGAAACCCGATGCGCGTTTAAACTCTCGTTTTTCGTTATGTTGCGCCCTGGCGAAGTCCGAAAGGCGGAATGGTGCGATATAAACCTCGACCGCAAGGAGTGGCGCATACCCGGCCATAAAATGAAGATGCGTGACGAACACATTGTCCCGCTATCAAGTCAAGCTATCGAGATTTTGGAAGAAATCAGACCATTAACCGGCAGCGGACGTTATGTTTTTCCCAGTGTTCGGAGCGCTGAGCGGCCAATGAGCGAAAATACGATCACCGGCGCATTGAGACGGCTAGGCTATGGCGGTGATGAAATGACCGCGCACGGCTTCCGATCGATGGCGAGCACTCGACTTAATGAGTCTCATCTATTCCATCCAGACGCGATAGAACGGCAGCTTGCCCATGGCGAACGTGACAGTGTTCGGGCCGCCTATAACCGGGCGCAATACCTACCCGAACGAGTCAAAATGCTGCAATGGTGGGCTGATTACTTGGACAGTTTGCGGTTAGGCGCGGAAATTATTCCAATCAAAAAAACCGCATAATACTGAACAACTACGCCTAGCCCGACGGGGCGAAAGCCGGACATCTTCAACCGGCTGGCGTGGTTCCTACTTTGAAGGCAGGCGCTTTGAAGGAGCGTAAATGGAACATAAAGAATTAGCCAAGCAAATGATCATGGACTGTGCTGAACAATGGCCCGAAGATGACATTGTGACGATAATTCGGTTCTTTGCCGCACTTGTAAAAGTAGGGCAGAGTCCACCGTTAAAAATGTTGTCTGTACTTGCTAATCGTTTTACAGCTTATTTAGATGCTAATGGTGAGAAGACATTAGATGAATGCTTTGGGCTTAAGGCCAAACAAGGGAAACATTTTCTAAAGCAGCGTGATGAACAGGAAGCTACTGATTATGTTATGGCTTTGGCTTGGCAGCTTATTAAGGAAAATCCCGGGATTAGCGTTAATCTTGCCATTTCTGAGATTTTCAGTAAATACCATATTGATGAAGATATATTCAAGTCAGTGGAAAGTATCGAGTCTCGGTATTCCCGAATAAAGTACGGGCTATTTTTAGACATTTGCCATGAGCATTGCCCTGATTTCCTATTCGTGCTGCTGTGGCGATCTGAATGCTTCTTATCTAATAACTCATTGAAAACAAAAGGTTGATTCAATAAGTCTTATTGAATCAATGCGAAGAAGAAAAATATTACCATAATATCGAAGCCATACCGCACCAATCCCGGAGCGGCGCAACCCTTATCAGGAAAGCAAATGGCTACACCTATCCTTACCCAACCTACTCGAAACATTGTAGCGGCGGCAATCGTGCCAGACGTTAAACCGCTTTTACGCCGACCCGCAATCGAACAAGTAACCGGCGATAGTAGATCGACGATTTATCGCAAGATAGAGCGGGGGCTTTTCCCCAAGCCTGTTTGTACAGGGCGTGACAAAAACGGGGATGCAATACAAGTGGGCTGGCCAGCTAACGAAGTCGCGGCGATAAACGCGGCGCGTATCGCTGGCAAATCAGAAGATGAAATCAGGAAGCTTGTTACCGAACTCGAAGCGGCGCGGATTGCCTGCACGAAGGGTTGATTTTATGACCCCAAACGCACGAAAACCGCCAGAGCGGGGGGGGGGGCGGCGCTGGCGGTTTTCCAAGATATTCAGAGCAACGCCATTTTACCCTGTCCGCTGTTGAAGTCCAATTCCTTGAAGCGGCGCACGCAGCCGGCATCAAACTGACCGGCGAAATTAAAGCCGATGGCGTTCTGCACCGCTCACGCATTGATGGACACAAGCCCGGATCGAAGAACGGCGCTTACATCTTGCACCTGGACTGCCATCCGGCAGGCTGGGCGCTGGACTACACAACCGGCCATTCTTTCACCTGGCGAGCCGACGGCCAGCGGGCTAAGTTGTCGCCAGCAGATCGGGCCGTTATCGAGGCCGAGCAGAAACGCCGAGAGATCGAACGCCGAGAAACGCATCGGGCCGCCGCCGACAAAGCCCGGTTTATCTGGGCGAGGTCGAAGCCGATCACCGACCCAAGCCAACACCCTTACTTGGTAAACAAACTCATCCGACCACATGGAGCGCGGATCAGCGTTTACCGGAGCCATGAATCGCTGGTTATCCCGATTATGGGGGAATCCGGTTTAACTTCTCTGCAATTCATCGAAGCCGACGGATCAAAGCGCTTCCTTCCTGGCGGCGAAATCAAAGGTGGATTTTTCGGGATCGGCATGTCTGGCGTTACGCTGGCCGAGCCTTGCCGGATATTGATAGCCGAAGGTTTCGCCACCGGCGCAAGTCTGCACGAATGGTTCAAACAGCCTTGCATTGTTGCCTTCAATGCGGGCAATCTGGAACCAGTCGCCAAACGGATCAGGGTGCTTTACCTGAACCACGAAATCATTATTTGCGGCGACAACGATGAAAGCGGCACCGGCCAGAAAGCGGCGCGGGCGGCGGCGCTGGCCGTGGGCGGGCGTTATCTGTTGCCGCCAATCGTGGGAACTGACTTTAATGATGCAATCAATACCTGGAAGGACGCGGCGAGCATGGAGGTAGCTTAATGACTGGATCACTAGAAAAGTTCTCTGGTTCCCCCAAAAACCAAAATTTCAATACTTCGCCATTCGAGCCTTTACCGAATCATGGTGAGTCGAAACCGAAAGAATCGCGCAATCACTTGGATATTGAAAAATCCAAGGGAACCGAGGGAACCGGGGGAACCACCAGCAACGGCGCGGCTTTCAGCGGTTCCCCAAAAAAAACACAGAGGGAACCCGGGGAACCGCCATTGATTTAAACGATGCAGCCAACCCGCTGCATGATAGCGGCGAAGACCTGGAAAAGATCGATATTGAAAACTTGAAAATGCCGTGTTTTTTGGTCAAGGATGATTGGTTTAGCATGGGCGGCAGTAAGTGCAAGCCGGGAGTCTGGCATTGCAGGATGACGGAAGGCACCGAAAAGAAACCACCGGCTTTTATCCCGGCGCGAATTTGTTCTCCCCTTTACATCGATGGACTGACCAACACCGAGGACGGGCAGTTATTCGGGCGTTTGCTGAGGTTCCGTGATTCTTTAGGGCGCTGGCGCATGTGGGCTATGCCAATGGAGCTATTGCGCGGATCGTGCGAAGAATTGCGCGGCGAATTGTTGGCGTCTGGCGTCGAGATCGAGCAGCGCAACCGGGCGCAGCTTGCCGATTATCTGCAATGGGAAACACCCAAAAAGGTTATCACGGCGGCCACCAAAACCGGGTGGACTCAAAACGGCGGCGCGTTCGTGCTAAAGGATCGTGTTATCGGCGCTGACAATGTGTATTTTCAAAGCGAAAGCCCATTATCCGAAGGCGCGGCGCGTACCGGCGGCAATTATCACGAATGGCGGAAAATGGCCGGATTCTGCGAAGGCAACCCGGTTTTGATGGTTTCGCTTTGCGTTCCGCTGGCCGCGCCATTGCTGGCGAAAGTCGGGCGCGATTCCGGCGGCGTGCATTGGGTAGGGGATTCATCCATAGGTAAAACCACGGCGCTTTGTGTCGGCGCTTCCATATGGGGCGGCGAAGACTTCAAGCGCACATGGCGAGCGACCGGCAACGGCTTGGAGGGCGTAGCGGCGCAATTATCAGACACCTGTTTATGCCTGGACGAAATTAACGAGGCCGACCCGAAAGAAATCGGCGCGATTGTTTACAGTCTGGGCAATGGCGTAGGCAAAACGAGAGCAAGCCGGATCGGCGCGGCGCGGCGCGTTCACCGCTGGCGCTTAACTCTGCTATCGACTGGCGAGCGATCCATCAGCGCCATGATGCAGGAAGGCGGAAAACAAGCCAAGGCCGGGCAATTGGTGCGATTGCTGAATATTCCGGCGGCGCGACAATTTGGCATATTCGACACCCTGCACGACTTCGAGGACGGGCGGCAAATGGCCGACTATTTCAAAGCCGAATCCGCCAAGCATTTCGGGCACGCGGGCGTTAAGTTTGTCGAGCATATCATCAATCAAGGCAATGCAGACTTCGGCGCGATCCTGGCGCAAATCGAAACACTGTTCGAGCACACCGATAGCCAAGCGGCGCGGGCCGCTTCCCGGTTCGCCCTGTATGCGATGGCGGGCGAGCTGGCAATCGAGGCCGGAATATTGCCGTTGGAACAAGGCGCGGCGCTGGACGCCTGCAAAACGATGTTTACGCAATGGTTGACGCTACACGGATCGGGAGCGACTGAGGACATACAAATCCTGCAAGGGATCAATGATTACATTCTAAAATTTGGCGATACTCAGTTTACTGATAAGGGAGGCGACCACCCGCCGAAAACCGAGCGGGCCGGATGGTATACGGACGGGCCGGGCGGGCGGGTTTATCTGTTCACACCGGCGGCGCTAAGGGAGGCGGGCGGCAATTATGACTTTACACGTGTATTAAGCTCATTGGATGGCGCGGGCTGGATTGTCGAGCGCGACCAAGGCAAACGGTCAAAAAAAACCCCGATCCACGGCGAAAAGAAAAACCTGTATTGGGTTAAACCCGATGAGGGCGGCGGCCATGCTTGAAGGATTGCTTTTGACACTGACTAAGCCGGTTCCCCCGGTTCCCCCGGTAAAAATTCAGAGGGAACCGCTGGAGGGCGCGGATTTACTGGAAGTTCCCCAGGTTCCCCCGGTTCCCCCAGAAAAAACGAAAACCAACGCAGAAAACACAAAACCAGCCGAGCCAAAAACAAACCCCGCCATCACCTGCAAGACCTGTATTCACTTCGAGAGCCATCACGCCCACGGCGGCGGATCAGGCGAATGTAGGGCTGGAGTGATGCCGTTCGGCGCGTGCTGGTGGGCCGATGACTCGCACCAATGCGACAAATACTTATCGAGCGCCAACAGCGAAGCCGCCCTCAATGCCGAAGGTCGATACTTCAAATTTCTGATAACCCGGCCGGACGGCACGCAGTTCTATTCGTGCTCGATGCCGAGGCAGACCATTACCGAAGTACGAGAGCAATATTCGGACGCAGCAACAATCGAGCCGGCTACCGGGGAGGATTACAGCAATGAGGAATGATCTTGAGCAAAAACACGATGATGAGCTTTGGGCCATGTGGGGTAATTACATCACTGCCGCCGGACGGATCAAGAAAGAGATCGACCGGAGGCAACGGATAACCACATATAAACTCAGAGTTTACAATGTCGAAAAACGCAACCAGACCCCACCTAAAGAGGCTTGAAAATGGCAAATGAATATCCCGTCGAGATCGATGGAACCACGGGTGAGGTTGAACCCTTACCCCCGCAGAAAGGCCAGCGTTACCGCTGCAAGCTGGACACCCTGCAAGACGTGCGCCGCGAAATGGCGAAGGTTTATCGTGAGGCCCGGTCGGAGCTGATCGACCCGGCCACCGCCAGCAAACTCGTTTGGGTATTGCAGGCGGTCGGGAAGGTGATCGAGGGGAGCGACCTTGAGAAACGCATCGAAGCACTGGAGTCCAAGCAATGAGCATAAAAACGAGACTTGAAAGACTGGAAAAACTGGAACAGCGGCAGCAGACCAGCACTCCCCGGAGGTTGGAACTGATCGGCGTCTTGAATGGCGAGACAAAGGAACAAGCTGTCGATCGGTGGAAAGCTGAAAACCCCGGCGCACCGACGCCGGATAGCATTATCTTTTTGGTGCCGTTTGGATATGAGGAGGCGAAGCCGCATGCCCCTTAAATCGAGACTAAACAAATTGGATTCAGCAGCAAAGGCAATATCGATGTTTGGCGGTTTCCTGATCTCCAAACAACGCACCAACGATGACAGATAGACGGTCTGGGCAACTTCGTTTTGATTCAATTACATATATAGGACTAGTTCAATTACTATATTTGGCAATCATTGCGGATGGCTAAAGAAATTCGTAAATGACCGTTAAGCGATGAAGGCATGATGGTATTATTGTTGGTATTTCAATTTAGTTATATAAAAACTGCATATAAATCAGTATTATATAAAATAATTCGAGTCCGACCATCCACCAATTGAAGGTTTGAAGAAAACCAAAGAAGTACAAAAACCCGCGAGCCGCAAGGCTTTGCGGGTTTTTTATTGTCCAAAGAAGTGCAACCAAATACAGCTACATTCGACAAAAAATGCAGTAACATTTACAGTAACACCTGGCGGCCTCGCAAAAGTTACTGCATTTTTTAAAGGAGTTACTGTAAATGACCGAAAAGTTACTGCAAGCCCCCGTCCGATCCAGCCAATTACCGCATTTCATAAAGCGGTGTTACAGCCCCTTTTAAAGCAGAGTTACTGTAATTTTTGAACGGAGTTACTGCAAAATGGCGAAAGAGTTACTGAAACCCACGACCGTGAGCAATGCTAAACCCGGCGACAAAGGCAAACGCCTAAATGACGGCAATGGGCTGCATTTACTGGTCAAGCCGACCGGCGCGAAATGGTGGCGTCTGGATTACTCTATCGACGGCAAACGCAAAACTTTATCACTGGGTGTTTATCCGGCTACCGGACTGGCCGACGCCCGCCGCAAGGCCGAAGATGCCCGGGCCAAAGTCGCTAATGGCATCGATCCCAGCGAAACCCGCAAGGAGGCCAAAGCTGTTAAACAGGTCCAGGCCGAGAATCAAAAGCGCCTTGATGCCGGCCTGCCGATCCTGAACAGTTTCGAGCATGTGACCCGCGATTGGCTGGCTTCAGTCGAGCATACCGTCAATACAGTGACCCATCAAAAGAAAATCCGAAATTTTGAAATCTACGTTTTCCCAGCAATCGGCCGCATGGCGCTCAATGAAGTCAAATCGCCGCACGTTTACGACATCATCATACCGCTGATCGAAACCGGAAAGCTGGAAACCGTCCACCGCATTCGCAGCGAAATCAGCGTGGCTTTTGCCTACGCGATCGCGCACGGTTTTACCGACTACGACCCGGCGCAAGCGGTCGCCAAACAGATCCCGGCAACGAAGGTAAAGCACCGGGCAGCGTTGACCGATCCGAAGGAGGTCGGGCAATTGATGCGTTGTATTGATGCCTATCAAGGAACCTTTGTGGTGCAGTGCGCCTTGAAAATATCGCCGCTGCTATTTCAACGTCCCGGAGAAATCCGGCAAATGGAGTGGAAAGACGTAGACCTGACCGCGCATGAGTGACGACCATTCATCACAAAAACCAGCGCCTTGCTCTTGTCCCGCTATCTGCGCAAGCGATCGCTATTTTAGAGGCCGTCAAGCTCGTGACAGGAGCCGGCCGCTATGTATTCCCATCGAGTCGAAGCGATCACCGCCCCATGTCGGAAAATACGATTAGAACGGCCTTACTGACGATGGGCTATGATAGCGATACGATGACGGCGCACGGCTTCCGGGGCATGCGTCAACCCTTCTAAATGAGCAAGGCTGGAGTCCGGATGTGATCGAGCGGCAATTGTGCCACATGCCAAGGGATCAGGTCAGAGCGGCTTACAATCGGGCGCAATACCTGGATGAGCGGCGGCGCATGATGCAGGCTTGGGCGGATTATTTGGATGGATTGAAGAAGGGGGCGGATGTGATTCCTTTTAAACAAATAGGCTAATATAATCATCTGAACCGGATAGCCCGACGGGGCGATAAGCGGGAGTCGTTACCCCGTTTCCGGTTGACCTTTCGTAACGATGGCACTTTAACGGAGTGTTATAAGTGCTTAGCAGAAAGTAAATTGGTATTGAGAGCCAAAACCAGCGCCGATTTCATCGATAGCCTCCTCAAGTTCGGTAGGTGTAAACGATTGGAATGGCAGCCACTCGTATTTC
>NZ_JAXUHN010000054.1:0-55750 GCF_035916875.1 Methylomicrobium sp. Wu6 | reverse complement strand
TGAAATACGAGTGGCTGCCATTCCAATCGTTTACACCTACCGAACTTGAGGAGGCTATCGATGAAATCGGCGCTGGTTTTGGCTCTCAATACCAATTTACTTTCTGCTAAGCACTTACCCGTTTTGACAAGATGCGGGCTATTTACTGCTTGACGTGTTACCCAACTATATGATCTCATTAAACCTTGAGCATGTTCTTACTTGCAATATTCGCACTTGCTAAATCTTCAGTTTCCGTTGATGAAAAGCTTGGGCGGCCGGCTGATGGGTAATCGTCAAAATGCCCGTAAGAGGTAATTCATAGGCCAATAATTTAAGCATTTTCGCCTCATCATGGGGGGGGAGTGAGTCGAGAGCCTCTTGAATGAAAATCCACTGCGGCCGATGTAATAACACGCGAACTAAACCTAAATACTGTTGCTGTTCATTTGACAACACCTCTTCCCATGTATCGACTCGGTTCAATTGATTGATAAAGGCTTTTTGGCCTACTTGCTCAAGCATTTTTTCCACTTCAACCCGGTCAAAAGCGTCCTTGGATTTTGGGTAGCAAATGGCGTCAAATAACGACTTTGCAGGCAGATAAGGCTTGGGCGGCATAAAGAACATCGACTGGCCAACCGGGACTTCAATTGTGCCGGACCCCATGGGCCATAAGCCGGCAATCGCTTTAAACAGCTTTGCACCATTGTTGGTTTGATCGGAAATCAGTACATGCTCGCCCGCTTGGATTTCATTATTGACAACTAACGAAAGCTTTTCACCTTCCAGGCTTTCCAGTCTGACGTTATTGAACTGTAGTGCCGAAACATTGGCTTCGTTCACATGTATCTGATGTGAATTCGAATGGGAAATGTCATGTTCCAGATTATCAAGAGCACTCATGAATTCTAAAACCCGCTCGACCGAGGTTCGCCATTTGGCGATCTGGGTCATATTGTCGACTGGCCACGACAAAGCGGAAACCATGTGCTGAAAGGCCTGCACAGATTGAATCAGCATCCCCAATGAAATAGCACCGGCTATATAACGAGGCGATGCGACTAAAATCGGCAAGGCCATGGATGTGATCGAATAGCCGGAGGTAAATAACTGAATCCGTTTCCAGGCCGTCGTTTCTTCGGCATAGGAGGCGATAACCGCTCGAAACGAATCGAGTAGCCGCTCTTTTTCGATGGTCTCGCCTCGAATCAATGCGATGGCTTGAGAATTCTTCTGGATATCGATCAGGTCGTGCCGAAAATTAGCCTCTTTGGTTTGTCTTGTATGAGTGGCTGAAGTCATCGATTTACCCATCCACCAGCCTAAAATCGAAGCACAAATTGTGTAACTGATCGAAATCCAGATCAGGTATCCCATCACCGGGACCGATACGCTTCCGAACTGAAATTCAACTCTTCCGGAAATTCCCCAAAGTATTTGGGTAAAGCTCGCCAACAGCAATAAACAATAAAACAATGAATGGCTTAACGCTACGGCATCTTCGGTCGCAATACGAATATCTTCTGCTATGCGACCGTCCGGATTGTCATGATCATTTTCGGATAAAAAGGTAATCTGATAATGACGACCTTGATGTATCCATTTGGAAATGACTTTTTCGGTCAGCCATGTCCGCCAACCAATCAATAAACGCCGTTTGACGATTAAATGGGCCGTGGTGACCGCTATACTGCCAATGAAGATCAGTGTCAATACGCCTACCTGGGTTTTTACACCGGCCATTGACCGTTGTTCAATCGCATCAAAAAGAGCGGCATTCCATTGGGTAATATAGACGGCCAGTTCAATTTGCATCACCGTTAGTACGATAAGCAATACAGTCTCACCCCATATTGTTAAGGTGTTTTTGGAATTCCAATAAGGGCCGGCCAATTTCATAAACTCAATAAAAAAATTTTCTTTATCTTTATGATTCATCAGTGATTATCCCTCGAGACATAACAGTATTATGAACATGAAAAACGCCTCATTCTGAATCACTGAAATTAGCAGCCATCTCGTTGTTTTACCAGGCCTTGCTGTGGTGAAAAACGAGTTGTCAGGTTCTCAGGCAGCTCTATAGCGGTGCATATACTAACTTTCCGGCGTCTGCTCACTAATCCAGGCCAGCCGCTCACAAATGAAATTCTTCGTCCACTCGGATGTCGATTGATGGCCAATCTGAGCCGTTCGATTTTAGTAAATCCCTTCAATTTTTGTAGTGCAAATTTAATTCTAAGATTATTTCTGTAAATGTCAGCTCAAATTGAGACTTTTACACAAAAGCAGACTAAAGAAACAAATATTGTACTTTCGATGACTGCGATCGAGCCCACGAGATGATTTCACCCCTTTCCTTTTCTTCAACTCTTCTTCGCGGGAGGGGGTTTGCAACCCCATCCCCTAAGTTTTGACAATGCTGATATTCGGAAACGTACCTAAAACGGAACGGTCGGGGCAACATGCTCCGATCGGCACGTGAGACTGCTAACTGGTTTCATCCTCTTCCTTTTTCTTCAACTCTACGCCAAACTGGTCTAATCTTGATAGCAATCCCTTATCAAGATGAGTTGTGTAATGACCGAACAGCAGCAGCCGATCCATATTGGCTATTTATCCGAAGTCCGCGGCGACGGCATGGACGCCCGCATCGCCGAGGAACACGCCAGCGAGTTGCCGATCATTAAAGTCGGCAACGAAGAAATTCTGGCCGGTCATATTGGCTCTTATGTGGTGATTCGCCAGGCGAATATCGGCGTTTTGGCGCTGGTGTTCAAGATTTGGGAAAAGGACCGCTATAACGGCGATGGCGTTCGCAAGTCGGAACGTTTCATCTCGCTGATCCCGGTCGGCGAGATTCAGGGCAACGGCCAGTTCATACGCGGCGTGCGCCATTATCCGACGCCCGGCGCGAAGGTTTATGCGATCGGACTCGACGAAATCAATGCGATATTTTCCAAATTCCGCGATTATCAGTTTTTCATCGGCCAGCTATCGGCACACAAGGATTATCATCTAAGCCTCGACCCGCGCGCGCTGTTCGGCCGGCATTTCGCGATTCTCGGGCAATCCGGTTCCGGTAAGTCGTGGACGGTGACCAGCTTAATTCAGAATACGATCCGGGCGATGCCGAGAACCCATCTTATCATGCTCGATCTGCACGGCGAATACTGCTGGAAAGACGAAAGCGGCGCGGTGCAATCGGCGTTTCCTGACGACATGGTCAATTACATTGACGCGATGGAAATGGAGATGCCGTATTGGATGATGACCTATGCCGAACTGGTCGATCTGTTCATCGATCGCGACGACAAGGGAGCGACGATCCAGATGTCTTATATGCGCGAAATCTTGCAGCAACTAAAGCGCAAGGAAGGCAAGCGACTTGGACTGCCGACCGTATCGATCGACACCCCGATTTATTTTTCTCTGGCCGAAATGTATATGCAATTCAAGGCCGCGAACGAGGAAAAAAAGGATTTCGGCAAGACACAGGGGGCGTTGTTCGGGATGTTCGACGAATTTCTGATCCGGATGCAAAGCCGCTTCAACGATGTACGCTATGACTTTCTGCTGAAGCCGAAACGCCGGAACAACTCCGAAAGCATGACCGATTTGCTGCGCGAATTTGTCGGTCTGGGCGATAAAAAAGGCAATATCACCGTGGTCGATTTAAGTTCGGTGCCGACCGACGTTCGGCCGGCCGTATCGGCGCAGGTCGGCCGCCTCGCCTATGAATTCAACTACTGGAACCCACACCGGCGCGAATTTCCGATCACGCTGATTTGCGAGGAAGCACATGCGTACATTCCGCGTGAAAAAGGCGGTCAGTTTGATGGCACCAAAAGAATGATGGAAAGGATCGCCAAGGAGGGACGGAAATACGGCGTATCGATCGGCGTGGTCAGCCAACGGCCGACCGAACTGTCCGAAACGATGTTGGCCCAATGCAGTTCATTCATCTGCCTGCGCACCACCAACCCGGATGACCAGGCCTATATCCGCGGCCTGGTGCCGGAAGCGGAAGGCGGCCTGACCGACATTCTGACTTCGCTCGGCCGCGGTGAGGCATTGGTTGTAGGAGAAGCCGCGCCGCTGCCGACACGGGTGCAGATTTACCGGCCCAATCCGGAACCGAAAAGTAATGACGTCGATTATTTTACCGGTTGGCGCGAAGGTAAGGTCGACCTCGATGTGGCGGACATCGTCAATTTGTGGCGGACGCAGACGCGGAAATAACTCTTAAGCCAAAACCTTTCTTACTGATATATCGCAATATTTTCCTGACAAATGCAGATTAAACCGATATGATAGAAACTTTTTTATCTTTATAGGTTTACAACATGCAAGTAGCTGACAATATGGCGGTTTCGATTCATTATACGCTGACCAATGACGAAGGCGAAGTGATCGACAGCTCCATCGGTAGCGACGCTCTGGTCTATCTGCACGGCAAAGGCAACATCATTTCCGGCCTGGAGCAGGCATTGGCCGGAAAAGAGGTCGGCGAGCAATTTACCGTACGCATTCCGGCGGAAGACGCCTACGGCGAATTCATGCCGGAACGGGTGCAGGTCATTCCTCGCTCGATGTTTGAAGGCGTCGACCATCTCGAAGTCGGCATGCAGTTTCATGCCGATGTCAGCTCAGGCCCAGGCGTTGTCGCCATCGTGGATATCGACGGCGACGAGATCACGATAGATGGCAATCATCCGCTGGCGGGTGTGCCATTGACCTTCGATGTCGAAATCGTCGATATCAGACCGGCTACCTCCGAAGAACTGGACCATGGTCATATTCACGGCCCTAGCTGCCATCACTAAGCGGATATAGCATTAGCCTGCAGGTGCTGCCGTAGTCCGCCGCATCCTGCGATAGCTGAATAGTAGGGCTACTGCTTTCGCTTTCCCTGAGGTTGCAAAGACAGATCGAGCGTCAAAACCCCTCTCCGTTATGCCCTATAGGCCTGAGGGAGAGGGAGCAGACACTGATAGCATGACTCGAAGACGCCTGGCATTAAAATAGAACTCTAGAAGGTACGCGATGCGTACTATCCTACGACAACAAAAGAAGGGCGTCGTATATAGACGCTCCAGCTTCAAGACGAATCAAAACGACTCAGTTGAATTAAAAAAACGGTAAGGATTTTGGCAAACCGATAACGGTTAGCCGGAAATTTCAAATTGGTCGGAGAAACTGTCCACGCGATCCCGCAATTCCTTGCCGGGCTTAAAATGCGGTACAAACTTCTTGGCCAGAGCGACCGATTCGCCAGTTTTCGGGTTCCGTCCCATGCGCGGCGGGCGCATGTGCAGTGAAAAACTGCCGAAGCCTCTGATTTCGATCCGATCGCCAGTTGACAGGGCGTGGTTCATTTTTTCGATGATGCATTTGACCGCCAGTTCGACATCCTTGATTGCCAAATGCGGCTGTTGTCTGGCCAACGCTTCGATTAATTCGGATTTTGTCACATTCAATCCCGCGAAAAATTAATAGCATGAATGGGGGCGCGCCAAGCGGCGCGCCCCTGATCGATGGTGTTTATTTTTCAATCTGCTTGAACAAGTCACCCAACGTCGGGGTCGCCGATTGTTGCGTGTAATCCTTGATTACATGAGATTCTTCGTCCTGATCCTTGGCTTTGATCGACAAAGAAATCGACTTGCTCTTCTTGTCCACGCCGATGAATTTGGCTTCGATCGTTTCGCCTTCCTTCAACAGAGTACGCGCATCTTCGACGCGGTCGCGTTGAATTTCGGAAGCGCGGATATAGCCCTCGACATTGTCGGCCAATGTCACTACCGCGCCTTTCGCATCGACTTCCTTGATCACACCTTTGACCAAGCTGCCTTTTTCATTCGTCGCCAAGAAGTTTTGGAACGGGTCTTGCTCCAATTGCTTGATGCCCAGCGAGATACGTTCACGCTCAGGATCGACCGCCAAAATCACGGTCTCGAGCTCATCGCCTTTCTTGTAGTCGCGCACTGCGGTTTCGCCGTCGTCCGCCCACGAAATATCGGACATATGCACTAGACCGTCGATGCCGCCATCCAGGCCGATGAAGATGCCGAAATCGGTAATCGATTTAATCTTGCCTGATATCTTGTCACCTTTATTATGGGTCGCTGCAAATTCATCCCAAGGGTTGATCTTGCACTGTTTCATACCCAGTGAAATACGGCGGCGTTCTTCGTCGATTTCGAGGATCATCACTTCGACTTCGTCACCCAACTGCACCAGCTTGGACGGATTGACGTTTTTGTTGGTCCAGTCCATTTCGGAGACATGCACCAAACCTTCGACGCCTTCTTCGATCTCGACGAAGCAGCCGTAATCGGTCAGATTGTTGACCTTACCGAATACACGGTGGCCGGCAGGATAACGGCGGCCGATGTTTTGCCATGGGTCTTCACCCATTTGCTTCATGCCCAGCGACACGCGATTCTTGTCCTTGTCGTATTTCAGAACCTTGACCTTGACTTCCTGACCGATCTCGACGCATTCGGAAGGATGACGCACACGACGCCACGCCATGTCGGTGATGTGCAGCAAGCCGTCAATGCCGCCGAGGTCGATGAACGCGCCGTAATCGGTCAAGTTCTTCACGACACCGGTCACAATCGCGCCTTCTTCGAGCGTCTTCAGCAACTCTTCCCGTTCGACGCTGTATTCCTTCTCAACGACCGCGCGGCGAGACAACACGACGTTATTGCGTTTTTGGTCGATCTTGATAACCTTGAACTCGAGGTCACGGTTTTCCAGGAAAGTGGTGTCGCGGATAGGACGCACGTCGACCAGCGAGCCTGGCAAAAAAGCACGCAATGCACCGACCGCAACGGTAAAACCGCCGCGAACTTTGCCATTGATGCGGCCGACAACGGTCTCGCCTTTCTCGAAGGCGTTTTCTAGTTCGAACCAAGCCTTATTTCTCTTCGCTTTGTCACGCGACAGAAGAGTAGCTCCCAAGCCGTCTTCGAAAAGATCCAGCGCGACTTCAACTTCGTCGCCGATTTGGACTTCCAATTCGCCATCATTGTTTAAAAACTGCCACTTCGGAATCACGCCTTCCGATTTGGCATGCGTGCTGACAATGATCATGTCATTTTCAATATCAACGACGGTGCCGATCAGCATGTCGCCGGGCGACATTTTGGTCTTGTTTAAACTTTCTTCAAGTAACGCAGCAAAGCTTTCGCTCATTTTGTTTGTATCCCGCCAACCAAAAAACGGCCGGCATTAATAAATGTTAAAGTTGAAAAAAACCGCAAATCTCAGGATTGCGATCGTTCGTTTAATCCGGTGCGGACTAAATTCAGAACTTCCTCGACGACTGAGTCTATCGTCATATCGGAAGAATCGAGGTAAAGCGCATCGCTCGCCATCGCCAGTGGGGCCGTTGCCCGTTCCCTGTCGCGGCGATCACGCTCTTCTATCTCGTTTGTTATTTGTATTAGGTTAGCATCAATTCCTTTTTCTATCAACTGTTTATACCGCCGCATCGCTCTTTCGCCGACGCTCGCGGTCAAAAACACCTTGAAAGGCGCCTCCTTGAACACGACGGTGCCCATATCCCGGCCATCCGCGACCAGTCCTGGCAACTGTTTGAAATCGCGCTGTTTTTGCAACAATACGCGGCGAACGTCGGGAATCGCGGCGACTGTCGATGCGATCGCGCCTGTGCTTTCCAATGGAATCTCGGCGGTCACGTCGATACCATTCAGTCTAACGGTCAGATCAATCTCACATTCAAATTCGAGATGCATCTTTTCTGCGACACTAACGATCGCCGCTTCATCGGCAAGGTCCACTCCCTGTTTCGCCACGGCCAGCGCCAGCGAACGGTAAATCGAGCCGCTGTCCAGATAATGCCAGCCGAGTTTTTTTGCGGCCAGTCGGCTGACCGTGCCTTTGCCGGCGCCACTCGGCCCGTCGATCGTCAACACCGGAATCGACATCATGCCTCCATGACGCTGATGTCGAGACCGAGCCGTTTGACCAAGTCTTTGAATTCGGGGAACGAAGTATTCACGTTCAGGCAGTCCAGGATCGTGATCGGAGCGTTCGCACGCAGACCCGCGATCGAAAACGCCATCGCAATCCGGTGATCGCCATGCGATTCGACCGTGCCGCCGCCGATAGGATTGCCTCCTTGAATGACCATCCCGTCCGGGGTCGGCTCCGCATTGACGCTCAAAATCTTGAGACCATCGGCCATCACCTGAATTCTATCGGATTCCTTGACGCGTAGCTCTTCCGCACCGGTCAGGCGGGTCTGCCCTTCCGCGCAGGCCGCCGCGACAAACAGCACCGGAAACTCATCGATTGCAAGCGGCACCAGCTCTTCCGGAATATCGATGCCTTTCAATCGACTATATGTGACATGCAAATCGGCGACCGGTTCTCCGCCGACGATACGTTCATTCAACACTTCAATATTCGCGCCCATCAATTTTAAAATGTCGATCACACCGGTACGGGTCGGATTGATGCCGACATGCTTCAGCAGCAGATCGGAACCCGGCGCAATCGACGCGCCGACCAGGAAAAATGCGGCCGAGGAAATGTCGCTCGGCACGTCGATTTCACTCGCGGTCAATTTACCGTTCGCATTGACCGTAACCTTGTTGCCTTCTTTGTTGACAGGATAGTTGAAGCCGGACAACATCCGCTCGGTGTGATCGCGCGTCGGCGCCGGCTCGGTCACCGAAGTTTCGCCCTGAGCATACATGCCGGCTAAGAGCAGGCAGGATTTGACCTGCGCACTCGCCATCGGCATCGTGTAATCGATACCCTGCAGTTGCCCGGCCTTGCCGGTAATATATAATGGCGCGGTGCCTTTTTCGGTCGTTTTGATCTCAGCGCCCATCGTTTTTAAAGGCTCGGTGACTCGTTTCATCGGCCGGCCCGACAAGGACTTGTCGCCGGTCAGCACCGAATCGAACGCCTGACCGGCCAGAAGGCCGCTGAGCAATCGCATCGAGGTACCGGAATTGCCGAGATACAGTTCTTTTTCCGGCGCTTTTAAGCCATGCTTGCCGACGCCGTGAATAGTCAGCTCGCCGTTGACAGGGCCTTCGATCTTGACGCCCATGTCCCGAAATGCTTGCAGGGTCGCCAGCGCATCTTCCGCTTCGAGAAAGCCTTTGACATGGGTAACCCCATCGGCCAAGGAACCCAGCATGATCGATCTGTGTGAAATCGATTTATCCCCCGGCACACGTGCCTCGCCCTGTAAACTGCCGCCCGGATTGACTTTGAAAGTAATGGATTTGCTCATATTAATTTTCTAACTGATCTAAAAAGCGTTGCCGTGCATTTCGGGCATACGAGAAGGTTTCAAAAAGGCGCCGGCCGTCGTTATCCGCCAGCAGTTGTTCAATCTTGTCCAATTCACTCTTCAGTTGATGCAGCAAGGGGATCAACTGGTCCTTATTCGCGGTGCAGATGTCCCGCCACATGGTCGGATCGCTCGAGGCAATTCGGGTAAAATCACGAAAACCGCCGGCCGCGTACTTGAAGATTTCGCACTGTTCGTCTTGCCGTCCGAGCATATCGACCAGCGCGAACGCGAGCAAATGCGGTAAATGGCTGGTCGCGGCCAGGATTGCGTCGTGGTGCTCCGCGCTCATAACCGAGACGAACGAACCCATGCGCTCCCAGAATGCCTGGATTTTGCTTAATGCGGCGGGTTCGGTATGAGGCAGCGGGGTGATGATCAGGCGACGGTGTAAAAACAAATCAGGCAGCGAGGCCTCGACGCCGCTGTTTTCGGCACCCGCGATCGGATGCGCGGGCACCAGGTTGTCTGGAACGAAACCGAACACGCGCTCGGCGGCTGCAACCACATTGCTTTTGGTGCTACCGACGTCGCTATAGACACATTCGTTTGACCAATAAGGCTTCAGTAGCGCAAAGACCGCTTCGACCGCGCCGACCGGCACCGCAACCACGACCGCATCCGCCCCATTGAGCGCCGGCTCAATGTCGAGAAAAAAATCGTCGATAACCCCTAACCGTTTGGCGGTTTCAAGATTTTGCCGTTCCTGTTCCCGGCCATAACCGACGATGCATCCGGCCAATCCATGGCTTCGCGCGGCACGCGCAATGGAACCGCCGATAAGGCCGACGCCGATAATGCACAGCCTTTCAAACATTATTAAGGCAATCGGTCAATGCCTGCAAAAACAGGTTGTTTTCTTCCGGGGTGCCGATACTGATGCGGAGGTGATTCGGCATATCGTAATTCGCGACCGGTCTGACGATCACGCCTTTGCGAAGCAAGCCCTCATAGACCGGATAGGCAGGCTCGCTCAAATCGACTGAAACAAAATTGCCGGCTGACGGGATCCAGTTCAGCCCCAAATTGCTAAATCCTTCGGTCAATTGCTTCATGCCGAGCGTATTGTTTTTGATCGTATTTTGCAAATGCTCGCCGTCATCAAGCGCCGCTTCGGCGGCCGCCAACGCCAAAGAATTGTTGTTGAACGGCTGTCTGACTCTGTTCAGAATATCTGCCATTTCGGGGCTCGAGAAACAATATCCGATGCGCAACCCGGCCAGCCCATAGGCTTTCGAAAAAGTACGCGCAATGATCAGATTAGGACATTGGCCGAGCCAGTCGATTGTTTCTTGCTCGTCCTTCCGCCGCACGAATTCATAATAGGCTTCATCGATCACGCAGACGCAAGTAACCGGCAGGGACTTGATGAAGTTTTCCAAATGCGACTGCGACAGCAGCGTACCGGTCGGATTGTTCGGATTCGCGATGAACACCACGCGCGTCTCGGCATTCACACTTTCCCGGAATGCCTGTAAATCGTGCCCGTAATTCACCGCCGGCGCAACGACCGACTTGGCGCCGGCCGCCTGGACCACGATCGGATAGACCGCAAACGCATGCTGGGAGAAAACCGCATTCAAGCCAGGCGCCAGAAACGCGCGCGCGACCAGTTCCAAAATTTCGTTCGAACCGTTGCCGAGCGTGATTTGTGTAGGCTCGACGCTGAATTTCTTAGCCAAAGCATTTTTTAAATTGAAACCGCTACCGTCCGGATACAACGCCAATTCCGGTAACACCTTTTGCATAGCGGCCAATGCTTTCTTGCTCGGACCCAGAGGATTTTCATTCGATGCGAGCTTGATCACGCGATCGAGCCCCAATTCACGCTGCAATTCTTCGATCGGCTTGCCGGGTACATAAGGGACCAGTCGTTGAACGCCGGCAACGGCAAGCTGGTACAGAGAGGGTGGAGTAGTCATGATGTCTCGTCGTTTGGTCAGCACGGAAACTAAAAGTTTTTAGCTTGTCGGCTAGGTTAATCGCTTTCCGTTATAACCCAACACGTCGAAGCTCTCATTGTTTGGGTTGCACTAAAGCCGACAGCCCAACCCACAAATAATCACAGCACCGCCTTCGGGTAGGAACCGAGCAGTTTGAGCATATTTACATTGGCCTTCAAGAGATCCAGCGCCTCGGAAACTTTCGAATCTTCGCTGTGACCCTCGATGTCAATAAAAAAGACATACTCCCATAGCCCTTGGCGCGACGGCCGCGATTCAATATTAACCATGCCGATACCGAACTTAGCAAACGACTCCAGCGCCCGGTACAGCGCGCCCGGCTGATTGCCGGTCGAAAACACCAGCGAGGTTTTGTCCTTGCCGGTCGGCGCGGAATCCTGCTTGCCGATCACGATGAAGCGGGTCGTATTGTTGGCCTGATCTTCGATATTATTTTCAAGCACCGGCAGTTGATAAACCTCGGCTGCCGCCAGTCCTGCGATTGCGGCGGTCTGCTTGTTCAACGACGCCAGTCGCGCGGCCTCCGCATTGCTGCTGACGGCGGTCACCTTAGCATGCGGCAGATGCTTGTCGAGCCATTTACGGCACTGCGCCAGCGATTGCTGGTGCGAGTAAACCTCGCTGATCTCGGCCAGCGACTCGGCTAGCCCCATCAGGTTTTGATGGACCCTGATTTCGACCTCGCCGCAGATTTTCAAAGGCGACGTCAAAAAGCGGTCCAGGGTATGATTGATCACGCCTTCGGTCGAGTTTTCAACCGGCACCACGCCAAAATGACATTTGTTCAATTCGACCGCGTTGAACACATCGCCGATTGCCGAGACAGGTGTCGTGTTCACCGAGGAACCGAAATGCTTGAACACCGCCTGCTGCGAAAAAGTGCCTTCAGGCCCCAAAAAAGCCACTTCAAGTGGTTTTTCGAGCGCGAGACAGGCTGACATCAATTCACGGAAAAAGCGCATCGTGGTATGGTCCGACAGCGGCCCCTGATTCAATTCCTTGATCCGCCGCAATACTAACGCCTCGCGGTCGGGCCGGTAAAACGTACCTTGTTCGCCTTCGGCGATCTTAGTCCTTGCGACCTCTTCCGCGCATTGCGCGCGCCGATTGATCAATTGCAGAATCTCCGCATCGATCGCATCGATTTCTGCTCTGATTTCCGCAAGAGGTCGGACAGATGACATGACGATTCCGGCTTCGACCTGCGTTTAGTGCGTTCTTTCGAACTCGGCCATGAACTCGCACAAGGCTTTCACGCCGGCTTCCGGCATCGCGTTGTAGATACTCGCGCGCATGCCGCCGACCGAGCGATGGCCCTTCAATTCAAAGAGGCCGTTCGCTTCCGCCGCAGTCAGGAAAGGCTTGTCGAGCGCCTCGTCTTTCAGGATGAACGGCACGTTCATGCGCGAGCGGTAGGGTTCATCGACAGGGTTCTTATACAAGGACGACTGCTCGATCAGGTCATACAGCAGCGCGCTCTTCGCGATATTGCGCTGTTCGATCGCGGCGACGCCGCCCTGGGCCTTCAGCCATTTCAAGACCAGGCCGACCAGATACCAGTTGTAGGTCGCCGGCGTATTCAACATCGAGTCGTTCTTGGCTTGAACCGCATAATCGAAAACCTGCGGAACGGATTTCGGCGCATGGCCGATCAGGTCGTCGCGCACGATCACGACCGTCACGCCCGCTGGCCCCATGTTCTTTTGCGTGCCGGCATAGATGATGCCGAATTTGCTGACATCGACCGGACGCGACAGAATGTTCGACGACATGTCCGACACCAGGGTCAGCCCCTTGCTATCCGGAATTGACTGAAATTCAACGCCGTGGATTGTTTCGTTCGAGGTATAGTGCAGATAAGCCGCATCCTGGTCGATGGCCCAGCCGGCCACATCCGGAATCGTCGTGAATTTGGATGCTTCGGCATTCGCGCTGAGCACCACCTCGCAATAATTGCCTGCATCCTTGATCGCCTTTTCGGACCAGGCGCCGGTATTCACATAGCAGGCCTTGCTCTTGCCTTGCAGGATGTTTTGTGGAATCATCGAAAACTGCGCGGTCGCACCGCCCTGCAGGAACAGCACTTTGTAATTCTGAGGAATCGCCATCAACTCCCGAAGATCCTGCTCCAACTCTTCCGCGATGAGCGAGAAAAACTTACCGCGATGACTCATTTCCATCACCGACATGCCGCTGTCACGCCATTCGATCAGTTCATCACGGGCTTGGGTGAGCACATCTTCGGGGAATGCCGACGGTCCGGCGCTAAAATTATAAACTCGTGACATGATCACTCTTCTCCTGATTCCAATTCACTGTCTGTATCATCCGCATCCCGATCCGATGCGGCGTCTTGTTCATTACCATCTGGCTCGATGCCGTCGCCGTCTTCCTCTTCGCCGGCCAGCCCCTCGATACGATCGACACCGATCACTTTTTCCTTTTTATCCAGACGAATGATCGTGACACCCTGCGTATTGCGGCCGACGACCGAAATGCCGTCCACCCGTGTGCGCACCAGGGTGCCGCCGTCGGTGATCAGCATAATCTCATCCAGTTCGTTGACCAGCACCGCGCCGACCACAGCGCCGTTGCGCGCCGAGGTTTGAATCGCGATCACGCCTTGGCCGCCGCGGTTGTGACAAGGGAATTCCTCGAGCCGGGTGCGCTTACCGAAACCGTTTTCGGTGATGTTCAAGACCGTGCCTTCGGTGCCGATAATCAACGAAATGACCTGTTGCCCTTCGGCAAGACGCATGCCGCGCACACCGGCCGCGTTCCGGCCCATCGGCCGCACATCGGTTTCGTTGAAGCAGACCGCCTTGCCGTCGCTGCTGAACAGTAAAACATTTTGACGGCCGTCGGTAATCGCGACGCCGACCAACCGGTCGCCTTCCTGCAAATCGACCGCGATCTTGCCGCCGGTGCGCTGGCGTTCGAATTCGTTCAACGGCGTCTTCTTGACCGTACCCAACGACGTCGCCATGAAAATGTATTTATTTTCGCTGAATTCCTGAACCGGCAGCATCGCATTGATCTTTTCGCCCTGCTCCAGCGGCAACAGATTTACGAACGGCTTGCCGCGCGAGGTACGACTGGCGATCGGCAATTGATACACCCGCAACCAATACACCTTGCCGAGCGATGAGAAACATAAAATCGTATCGTGGCTGTTCGCGACGATTAATTTGTCGACAAAATCCTCTTCCTTGGTTGCGGTCGCCATTTTGCCGCGGCCGCCGCGCCGCTGTGCCTTGTAGTCGCTGAGCGGCTGCGCCTTCACATAGCCCTCGTGCGACATCGTGACTACCATGTCTTCTTCGGTGATCAGGTCTTCCTCGGACAAATCCAGGCGATCCAGAATGATTTCGGTGCGCCGCTCGTCGCTGTAATTGTTCAGAATCTCGACCAGTTCTTCCCGCACGACTTCCATCAGGCGGATGTCGCTACCCAGGATTTCCAGATACTCGTCGATTAACTTCAACAATTCCTTGTATTCGTCGACGATCTTGTCTTGTTCGAGCCCGGTTAAACGGTGCAGCCGCAATTCCAGAATCGCCTGCGCCTGCGCTTCGGAAAGGCGATACATACCGCCTACAATTCCGAACTCGGGCGGCAGATCCTCCGGCCGCGAACGGTCGGAATCGGCGCGTTCGAGCAGGGAAGCAACCAAGCCGGCATTCCAGTTTCTGGCCAACAAACCTGCCTTCGCCTCTGCCGGGGTGGCCGAGGTTTTAATCAATTCGATCATCTCGTCGATATTCGCCAGCGCGACCGCGAGGCCTTCCAAGATATGCGCCCGCTCTCTCGCCTTGCGCAGGTTGTAGACCGTTCTGCGCGTGACGATCTCGCGGCGGTGGTCGATGAACGCACTCAGAATTTCTTTCAGATTCAGGCAGTGCGGGCGCCCGTCGAGCAGCGCGACCATGTTGATTCCGAACACGGTCTGGAACTGGGTCTGCTTGTACAGATTGTTCAGCACGACCTCGGGCATTTCGCCGCGACGCAGTTCGATCACCAGGCGCATTCCGTCCTTGTCGGACTCGTCGCGGATCGCGGAAATTCCTTCGATCTTGCCTTCCTTGACCAGTTCGGCGATCTTGATCTGCAAATTCGCCTTGTTGACCTGATACGGCAGCTCGGTCGCGATGATCGCTTGCCGGCTGCTGTCGCCGATGTCTTCGAAATGGCAGCGCGCGCGCAGATAAATCTTGCCGCGTCCGGTCGTGTAAGCGCTGTAAATGCCGGAGGCGCCGTTGATGATGCCGGCGGTCGGAAAATCGGGGCCCGGCAGGTGCTCCATCAGTTCGCGAATCGTGGTCTCGGGATTATCGATCAACGCCAGACAGGCGCCGATCACTTCGGTCAGATTATGCGGCGGGATATTGGTCGCCATGCCGACCGCGATGCCGGACGATCCGTTGATCAGCAACGTCGGTATCCGGGTCGGCAGTACTCTCGGCTCGGATTCGGACTCGTCGTAGTTCGGAATGAAATCGACCGTTTCCTTGTCCAGATCGGCGAGCAATTCATGCGAAATTTTCGCCATGCGCACTTCGGTATAACGCATCGCGGCGGGAGAGTCGCCATCGACCGAACCGAAATTGCCCTGCCCATCGATCAGCATGTAGCGCATCGAAAACGGCTGCGCCATCCGCACGATCGTGTCATAGACCGCAGTGTCGCCGTGCGGGTGATATTTACCGATCACGTCACCGACCACGCGAGCGGACTTTTTATACGGCTTATTCCAGTCGTTGCCGAGTTCGCTCATCGCATACAACACGCGGCGATGCACCGGCTTCAGGCCGTCCCTGACATCCGGCAAGGCGCGCCCGACGATCACGCTCATCGCGTAATCGAGATAGGACTGACGCATCTCGTCTTCAAGATTGACAGGAATGATTTCTTTCGCGTAGTTTGACATGGCCATTTTATTCTAAGCAAAGCCGCTACGCTGTTAGCGCGGACCGGCCCTTGCTGATTCCTACAGTCCTTCCCAGACACGCCGGCGATGTGCTGCGGAAAGATCAGGTTGAATTGGTTATAAACCTGTGTATTGTAGCAAATTTCGCTTTCTGCGTCGAAGTTTGTACACCATCATAAAGAGTTGCAACTGGCGCCGAACGGGATATTTGAGAGCTCGGGCACGAACAATCCAAGCTTATCGGAACTTTCCAAAAGTTTGGAACAGAACAACACCCCGTCCCGCTCAAGTTGTCACGTCTCGGCAGATAATACCCTCCGCTATGGCACACTATCTTGCCTGTGAAAAGGCGCTGTCAGGCCTTTCAGGCGCCATCGGCGCGATTTCCTTGACCTTTCAGTTACCATCCGCCTCCCAGCGCCTTATATAAAGCAACCATTTGCGACGAAAGTTTGGCCTGGCTCTCCACCAGATCACTTTGCGTTGCGAAAAGCGTGCGTTGCGCGATCAGTACGTCCAGAAAACTGGTCAAGCCTTTTAGATAGCGCTCTCTAGACAGATCCAGGGTCAGCCGTTCGGCAGCCTCGGTTTTCCTCAGCTGTTGCCGGCGCTGCCGTTCCTGTTCGTAAGAAGCCAACGCATCTTCGACTTCTTTAAACGCGTTCAATACGGCGGCCTGATAGGCGAGCAATAATTCTTCATGGCGAGCCTTTTTACTTTGAATATTGGCTTTAATGCTGCCCCAGTTGAAAATCGGGAAAGCCAGCGTTGAGGCCATCGACCAGGATTTGCCCTGGACCGTGAAATCGGTGATATCGGTATTCTGTAAGCCGATGAAAGCGGCGAGATTGATGCGCGGATATTGCGCGGCGACCGCCGCGCCGATTTCTGCATTGGCGGCCGCGAGTTGCCGTTCGGCGCTACGGATGTCGGGCCGGCGGCGTAATAATTCCGACGGCAGGTCGGCTTCGGCCGGATTTGCCGCGACCGGTATCGGTGCGGCCGTTTGCAAGCGTGCGGTCAGCTCGCCGGGCGCTCTGCCCAGCAATACGCTGAGCGCATGAATAGCCAACTTCACTTCGTTTTCGTAGACAGGCATCTGCGACTCCGTGGCCGCTACCTGCGTTTCGGCTTGCGCAACTTCCAGATTAGACGTGAGACCGGCTCGTTGCCGTTCCACAGTCAGATGAAGCGTGTCTTGTTGATTGGCAAGATTTTCGCGAACGACGGCAAGGAGTTGTTGGTTCGCGCGCAGGGTAATGTATTCGCCGGCCACTTCGCCGAGTAAACTGACCTTGATGCTGCGGCGGTTTGCGATTTCGGCTTCGATGTTGGCTTCCGATGCTTCCACGGTTCGGCGTATGCCCCCGAATAGATCGAGTTCCCATTGCGCATCAAAACCCGACTGGAAAATATTGATCAGGTTGTTGCCGATGCCGAACGCGCCGCCGCCAAACGTGCCGCTGCTGGAGATTCCCGTAGAACCGGTTGGCGAGGAAATACTGTTCAACCGCCGCGATGCGTTGCTATGCGCGGAGAGGGTCGGCAGCCCCGCCGCGATCGCCACGGTTCGCTGGGTCCGCGCGATGCGGATGCGTTCGGCGGACTGCTTAAGATCCAGGTTTGCTGATACTGCGTCATCAATTAAGCGGTTCAATACCGGGTCATCAAAATTTTTCCACCACGCGTTATAGTTATCAGTTTTAGCCTGTATATTTTGGCTTTCACTCCATTTGGCAGGCGTCGGCACTTTGGGTCGAACATAGTCGGGCCCGACGGTGCAGCCTGCGGCCAGGCCTGATAAACAGATGAGAAATAAAGTTCTGGTCATGCCGGCGGGGTCGACGGTTTCGCGTTAACCGGCGCCGACTCCTCATCGAAACCGGGCGCCTCGATAAAGACGTCCATTTGCTGGCCGACAAAAACGGGCAATTTTTTTCGGTCGAAACTGTAAAGCGCCTGCAAAACTCGCGTATCCACACGTTCGGTACTGTCGCCGGTCAGCGATTTTTTGGGCACGACAAAAGGCTCCACCCAGGCCAGCGTCAAATCGGTCTGGAAACGGCGATTACCTCGCAGGTAAGCGACCGCCTTGCTATTCGGCCGAAAGCGCCAGGCGTCGTTCTCATCGATATCGACACGGATATGCAGTTCATCCAGATTGCCGACAATCATCAAAGGTGTCGCCAATGGACCCGCCTGGGCGAATTCGCCAGGCCGCACGTTGACCTGCAGGACTTCGCCGTTCACGGGAGCTTTGACATTGAGCAAATCGAGCGTGGTCAAGCTCATTTTTACGGCGGCTTGCGCTTGCTGCACCTGCGCATCGGCGCTGACGAGTTTGCTCCTGGCTATCAGCGTCGCATTACGGCGCCGTTTCAGTTCCTCGGTGCTGATCGCACGCAGGTCTGTGACCGAATCGGCCAAATGCTGCAAGACTTTGGCGTCATGGAGTCCCGCTTCCGCTTCGCCGATCGCGGCTTTGGCTTTCGCCAAATCGGCCTCGCGTACAGCAAGGTCGGCGAGCGCGGCACGGTCGTCAACGAAAAACAGCGTATCGCCGAGTCTGACCCGATCGCCCACCTTGACCTTAACCGACTTGACTATTCCCGCCAGCGGAGATCCAATCGAGATATTCTGGCTTTTCGCCTCGACAATGCCGGCTCCGGCAATGAATGTTTGATAGGGCGACGCGGCGGGTTCGGCCGCCGCCGGGGCAATCGGCACGGGTTTGTTGCTGCTCACGACCTGAAATACGCCGAAAAGGAAGCCGGCTGCTGCCAGGACGGGCATGGTATATTTGGGTAACATCGTTAGCTCCGTGAACGAAAAAGGCTGAGTCAATCAATGTTCAACCCGAGATTGCTGCACCCGGATGACTTTTCCGTCGTCCATCTGCGCAATACGGTCGGCGAATTCAAAAATGCGGGCGTCGTGTGTGACGATGACCAAAGCTCTGGAACTGTCTAACGCCACAGACTTCAGCAACTCGAGCACATGCTGTCCGGTTTCATGATCGAGCGCGCTGGTCGGTTCGTCGCATACGATCAACCGGGGGCTGTGAATCATGGCGCGGGCGATGGCGACACGCTGCTGCTGCCCCCCGGAAAGCTCGGACGGCAACGACTCCGTCCGATCCGCCAAACCGACCAGCGCCAATACCTCGGCGGCTTTGCGGGCGGCTTGCTGACGCTTCATGCCGTTGATGATCAAGGGAATCGAGACGTTTTCTGCCGCGCTCAGGGTCGGCAGCAAATTATAGGACTGAAACACGAAGCCGATATTTCGGGCGCGGAATTTCAGTTTTTCATGGTTTTTCAATTTCAATAAATCCTCGCCGAAGACGCTGCAAATACCGGAGTCTTGATCGAGTATGCCCGCCATGACCGAAATCAGCGTCGTCTTGCCGCATCCCGATGGTCCAACCAGCATCATCAATTCGCCTAGATGAACTTCGAGATCGATGCCTTGCAGCGCAGTAATTTTTTGCGAGCCGGTGTCGTAGGTTTTCACAATCTGCTGGCAGAATACGGCCAATGACTTGTCAATCATGCTCATCCTTTAAACACGACCGCCGGTTCCAGCATGATCACCTTGCGGATACTCAATAAGGCCGCGAATACGCAGATCATGCTGACCCCCATGCCGCTGAACACCAGCAATTGCCATGGAAATTTGAAAGCCAAAATCGTATTGCGCATCGCATAGCCGAATAAAGCAGTCAGTCCGACCCCCATTCCGTAGCCGATGCTGCCGACCAGCACCGCCTGCAGCAGAATCATTCTGAGCAACACGCCGTTGCTGGTGCCCATTGCTTTGAGCACGCCGAACTGTCTGAGATTTTCCAGCGTGAAATTGTAAAATGTCTGACCGGCGATCGCCGCGCCGACGATAAAACCCAGCGTAACCGAGATGCCGAAATTAATGGGGATGCCGGTATTCTTTAAAAAATAATTGTAGGTCAACGCCTTGAATTGCTCCTGCGTGTAGGCGGCCAGACCGGTCGTGCGGTTGATGCGGAGGGCAAGTTCATCGATGTTTTGGCCCGGTTTGGCCTTGACGATTACAAAAGATAAGAGCTTGCGTTCCCGAGGCGCATAAAGCAGGGCGCGGTTATAGGTCGTATAGATGACCGGCTGAGATTGAAAGGTGCGTGTGTTTTTCGCAATGCCGACGACGACGGCCCGGCGATCGTTCAATTCCAGGGTGTCGCCGATTGTCAGCGGGATGGGATTGCCGCCCGCGGATTCAGGCGCCTTGGCGAGCTTGGTTTTCGCGCCCTCGATATCGACGATGACGCCATCGCTGCGGCGCAAGTCTTCCAGCTTGCCGCTCAGGATGGCCGGCGGGCCGCCGATCAAGGTCGCGTCGTCAAGCCCGATCAGGTTGCAGGTTTGAAACGTGCCGTCGTAAAGGCGCGCCTTGATCAATCCCTTGTATAAAGGTACGGCCCACGCCACGCCGGCAACGCCGCGCACCCGATAAAGCTCGGTGTCCTGCATCGGTTTGACGTCGTCGACAAACTGCACCTTGGGGTCCATCACCCAGATATCGGGCAGGCCGACATCGGAGACAAAACTGTAGGAACGCGACATCAGGCCCAGGAAAATGGCAGGCTGCTGGGTCATGATCAGCGAGGCGAACGTCAGCCCCATGACGATGCCAAGATACTTCCCCCTGTCCCCAATCAACATTTTAAGCGCGATGTAATTCATATCCTTTGGCGGGCTTGGATTTTGACACTAATAACAAGCTTGATACAGCATGGATAAGCCCCCTGACCGGACTCGGGCAGCCGTTTTCTGCCGACAGGCCAAAAGCGCTCTCTCATGCGTTTTTTGCGAAAGGCGCGATTGGTTTCCCGTCCGGATAAAAATCATTGATTTTTATCCATGCTTTCAGTCAAGGCGCAAAGCTCGGCGGAAATCCGCACCGGATAAGGCTGCGCATTTTTTAATACTCGCAAATTTTCCGGCAAGCGATTTAATTGATCTTCGGCATATAACCTGATCCGCTCAAGCGTTGGCAGCGTCTCGACCAGCTCGCCACCCAGCATAATCGCCTTGAGCAGCGGCCCGCCTGTACAAGGCGCATCCACCAACGTAATCGTGTCGTCGGTCAGCAAACCGTCGGCATCGAAACGCCGATAGACTTGTTTGACTCCGGGCCAGGTCGCCTTGCCCTCGGAACGCTTGCGGCGCGGAATGCCGGCATATTGCTGAAGTTTGTAAGCGCAATCCAGATACGGCGCATCCTCGGAGGTGTCGAGATGCGTGCCGATACCGAAGCCGTCGATCGGCGCGCGTTCCAAGATCAATTTTTCAAGACTGTATTCATCGATATTGCCGCTCGCAAAAATTGTCGTGTCGGCAAGTCCGGCCGCGTCGAGTATCTCGCGCACGTGGCGCGCATGTGAAGCCAAATCGCCGCTGTCGAGCCGCACGCCCTTGATCGGGATGCCCAAAGCCTTGAGTTTCGGCGCGAGTTCGACGACCTTCTGCGCGCCGGCTTCGGTATCGTAGGTATCGATCAGCAGCACCACATTGCGGAGATTGGCGAGTGCAAAATGCTCGAAAGCCTCGCTTTCGCTCCGATGCGCCTGGATAAATGAATGCGCCATCGTGCCGAACACCGGAATGCCGAAATGCCGGCCGGCGGCGACCGTCGCGGTGCCGCTGAAACCGGCCAAATAAGAGGCCCTGGCCGCCAACAGCCCGGCCTCGCCGCCATGCGCGCGGCGAAATCCGAATTCGATCAGCTTTTTGTCCGGCGCGAGCAGCACCGAACGCGCCGCTTTCGAGGCGATCAGGGTCTGGAAATGCAGGATATTGATCAGCCGGCTTTCGACGAATTGCGCTTCGGCGATCGGCGCGGTGATGCGCAGTATCGGTTCGTTCGGAAAAAACACGGTGCCTTCCGCCATCGCATGCACGTCGCCGGTGAAGCGGAAATTTTCAAGCCACTGCAAAAAATCCGTGTTGAAAAATCCCGTACCTTGTAGCCAGTCCAATTCGGCGGACGTAAAGCGCAGATTTTGCAGATAATCGATTGCCTGTTCAAGCCCCGCCGCGACCAAAAAACTGCGGCTGGCCGGCAGCCTGCGCACGAACAATTCGAAAACGGCGGTTTCCTGCATGCGCTGATCGTAATAGCCTTGCATCATCGCCAACTGGTACAGATCGGTCAACAGCGCATCGTTTGCGATCATGAAATCAGGTCCGAGCTGATCAATTGGGCACCGATTTGCCGCATCGTCTGCAAGGCCATGTCCCCGTCACCGGGCTTTACATTGACCGCCCGCACCGCATCCTGCAACAAAAAAACCTGATAGCCCAATTTCAACGCGTCGAGCACGGTGTACAAGACGCAATAATCGGTCGCCAAGCCGGCGACGAATAGCCGTCTGATGCCGGCGCGTTCGAGTCTTGCCTGTAAATCCGGAGCCTCGAAATCCGAATACCCCTCGCTTTCACGCCGCACGCCTTTGGAAATTATTTGAGCCTTCTCCGGCTGCAAGAGATTCGCCGAAAATTCGGCGCCGAATGTCCCCGCGACGCAATGCGCCGGCCAAGGCCCGCTCTGCGCTGCAAAAGACCAATGGTCGACCGGATGCCAGTCGCGCGTCAGAAAGATCGGATTGCCGATAGCATTGAATTTCTCGATGCAACGATTAATGGCAGGAATGATTTGCTCACTCCCAGATACCGCGAGGCTGCCGCCGGGCAGGAAGTCGTTCTGAATATCGATGACCAGCAAGGCATCGCCGATCTCGATAGCGTCTGATTTCATTTTGTGAAGGCGATTGGAAACATCATCTATTCCTTAGACCGCATTTCCTGCCGGAATTCATTCATATCGGCATTGTCCACGCGGTCATAGATTTCTTCGACCGTCAGCGTCAGTCCGATAGATTCGAACGTCACCGAGTCGCCCAGGAAATAATATTCGGACAGCCAATGATTATGTCTGCGCAGCACTTGCACCGACACGAAGTCCGATTCAATCATCACATATTCCTGTACGGACGGCAGATTGATATAGCGCAGCAGTTTTACGGTCGCATCGGTCTTGCGGGTCGACCGCGACAAGACTTCGACAACCAGCAGCGGATTTTCCGAGTAGGTATCGGCACCGCTCATCTTGCTGCAATCGACGACCACGTCCGGGTGCACGTAATCCTTGCCGAGCCGAACTTTCATGTCGGCCATGAAAGGCGTACAGGGATTGCCTCTGAGATGGTTTCTCAAATTGCCGAAAACGTTGCCGGCTATGCAATTGTGGTTATACCCCGCGCCGGCCATCGCATAAATCCGTCCGTCGATGAATTCGTGCTTGATGTCGGAAGTCAGTTCGGATTTGAGATACTCTTCTTCGGTCAGATCAATTTCTTCGTGTAACTTCTGCAAGGTCATGGTCCGATCTCCTGTACTCGACTGAGTTTTGTCCGCGATTATAGTCCTCTGGCGACTCGAAAGAATACTGGCAGGGGGGTAAACCGGCAGCGCGCTGTATTATGTCTTATAAAATTCGCGGCTGCCGTCCAGGTCGCCGGTTTGGTTGTAAAACAGCGGCTGCCCCGCATGCAGCGTAGCGCCGGCAAGAACCTTACATACCGCGATCCTGTGATCGCCGGCATCGGCATAATGACTAACTCTGCAATCGAAATAACCCAAGCCGCAGCTCAGGACGGGGGCGCCGGTAACAGCGGTGCGCCAGTCGAAACCGGCCATCTTGTCTTTAATAGAGCGGCCGAAATGTTCAGCGATAGCATATTGATCCCGCCCAAGCACGTTGACCGTGCAGATGCCGCCCGCCTTGAGCAGTTGATAGGAATAATGCTCGGGATTGATGCTGATCGCCAACAGAAAAGGATCGAAGGAGACCTGCATCACCCAGGCGGCGGTGAAGGCGTTTTGGTGTTCGCCATCACTGACGCCGATCACATAGACGCCGTGACTGATCAGTTTTGCAAGTCCGGAAGGATTTTCGATCATCCGTGCGCCAGCTTGATCCGCATCGACAGATCGACCGCCTTGACATGCTTGGTTAGCGCGCCTATCGAGATGAAATCGACGCCGGTTTCGGCGATGGTGCGGATATTGTCCAGGCCAATGTTGCCGGAAGCTTCAAGCTCGACCCGACCGGCCGCGATTTTAACCGCGGCGCGGAGGTCCTCGAATCTGAAATTGTCCAGCATGATGCGGTCGGGCTTGGCCGCGAGCGCTTCTTGCAATTGCTCCAGGGTTTCGACCTCGACTTCGACAGGCGCAGTGGTCAACTCGCGTGCGATCCGGATCGCTTGGCCGATCGATCCTGCCGCCAGGATATGGTTTTCCTTGATCAAGACGCCGTCGTACAAACCGATGCGGTGATTATGACAGCCGCCGACAGACACCGCGTATTTTTGCGCCTGCCTGAGCCCCGGAATGGTTTTACGGGTGTCGAGCACCTTACAGCCGGTTCCGGTCACTGCATCGGCATATTGCCTCGCGACGGTCGCGGTGGCCGACAAGGTTTGCAGCAGATTCAGCGCGGTGCGTTCGCCGGTCAGCAGGGCTCGGGCAGCGCCGTCGAGCCTGCACAAGGTTGCGCCGGCCATGACCATCTCGCCTTCCCCGCACAACCATGCGATCCGGACGCGCGGATCCAGTTCCTTGAAGACCGCATCGAACCAGGCTTGTCCGCACAGCACCATCGCCTCGCGGGTCAAGACCTCCGCTTCGGCGGCGACGGTAGCGGGAATAATCGCGGCGGTAATGTCGCCGGAACCGATGTCTTCTTCGAGATAGGGCTTTATATCTAACACTATTAGTGAAGTCATTCAAGCTTTAGAATTAAGCGCGTTTCCGCGCAGTGCGTGGGAATGTAAAAAGAAGGCTATCGCGCACTGGATGAACGAATGACCGCCTTCGAACTCTCCACGCGCTGTTTGATGGCTTGCGCCAGTTGATGCACGGCCATCGCATACTTGTTGCTGTTGTTATAGCGCTTGATCACCTTGAAATTAGGAAAGATACGCCAGTATTCGTTGCCTTCGTAGGTGCTCAGTTCGATTACCGCATCATCATTTCGCGCAATATTGCCCGGTCTGGCGACCTGGCCGTTATAATGCCAGCCGTTTTTCGAAAAATAATGAGCAACGCTGCCGATCGCATCATGCGGATGCCAAAGATCCCGTTGTCCATCGTGGTTGAAATCGATCGCCAAACGGCGGAAGCTGCTCGGCATGAATTGTCCGTAACCCATCGCGCCGGCCCAGGAGCCTTCCGGTTCGCGCGGATCGAAGCCTTCTTCGCGCGCCATCAGCAAAAAACTTTCGAGTTCGGATTTGAAAAAGTTTGAACGCCGATAAGTATCAAACGATAGCGTCGTCAACGAATCGAAGATATTGGTCTTGCCGAAATTGCGGCCGAAATAGGTTTCGACTCCAATGATCGCGACGATGTATTCCGGATCGACGCCGTATGTCGCGCTGGCTCTGCGGATCACGTCCGCATTATCGAGCCAGAAGTTCGCGCCGTTTTGGATATGCTGCTCGGTCAAAAACTTGTTTCGATAGCGCGTCCAACTGCCAGGTCTTGGCGTGGAGGGGGTCTGCGAAGGCGCGGGGCTTTCCAAACGAATCACCGAATCCAGACGATTGGCGCGAGAAAATAGCCCGTTCAGATAGCTTTCCGAAAACCCGTGCTTGCTCACCATGTCGCGAATAAAGCCGCGCACGGCTGGATAATTGGCGTAAATACCGGCAAGCACCGTCGACGAATAACCACGGTAGGACGACGGCTGGCTGGGTATCGCCGGATATTGCGCGACAGGCGGCTGCATGCCGGGGTTCGGGTAAGGCGCAATCGGCGCTTGCGGTCCTTGATAGCTGTACTGCTCGCGTGATTTATGCGCATCGCTTGCGCAGCCGGCGAACAACACGGCCAATGCCGCGATAGAGAAATGCTTCAAAATTCGAGTAGTCAAGATGATCCTCAATGCATGTAATTTTTTCAGGCAGGCGATTGAAAAGTTTGATATCGGACTTTTTCGGCTTGCTTCGTTCAGCGCAAAAAAAAGTTAGATTCCATCCGGGGTCAGTCCGTTCCCGCCAAATTAGGGTGCCAAAACCTAGTGGGGGCCATTTTTACCCGGCGCCTCGCCGAGGCGCGATCCTGCCGATTAACCGGCAATCATTATGGATATTTTTTCATCATTTTTGCCAACCAACAACCTATTTTCAGGCAGCCTGGTTTTGCCAGCCCCTATTCCCTTTGCGCGGCACGGATTTCTTACCGAAATTGCATTATTTTTGTTCATTTAGTGTTGTGTTGGACTAGCTTTGACACGGTTTTCGAGAAATAATAGAAAAGCCGATCGGCGATAACTGCGGCAAGCGGCTTACTTTTTTCACATTATAGTTTCCCATGATAATCGATCGGCACTGGCTGTCCGGAGTTACCCGGCTTGAATCGCCCAATTTTGATGACAGACCTGGCGCTGACGATATTTCGCTGATCGTAATTCATTGCATCAGCCTGCCGCCGGGCGAGTTTGGCCACCCCTACATAGATCAATTATTCCTCAATCGATTGGATGCGGCGGCGCACCCGTATTTCGAGAGTATTCATCAATTGCAGGTATCGGCGCATTTGCTGATCAAACGCAACGGGGAAATCACGCAGTATGTGCCTTTCGACAAACGCGCCTGGCACGCCGGAGCATCATCGTATCAGGGACGCGAGAGATGCAATGAGTTTTCGATCGGGATTGAGCTGGAAGGGACGGAGACGACCGCTTATACCGACGCGCAATACCGGCAATTGGCGGCGGCGATAACCGCCTTATTGGAAACCTACCCGAAACTATCGAAACAACGCATCGCCGGACACAGCGATATTGCGCCAGGACGCAAGACCGATCCCGGCGCGACGTTTGATTGGGCAAAGCTGCGGCAACTACTGGATCCCCCCCCTGCCAAGCCGCCGCAGGAATATAGCCCTATTGAAGGAGATGCTTGACCGGTTTTTCAGCAGTCCATGCCATCCAGCCGATCACGATCCGGTAAATCAGCAGCAAGATAATTGGCAACAAAAGAAAATAGCCGATGCCGGAAAACATCAAAAACCCGGCCACAGCAAATCCGGCCAAAGTAATCCACACCGTATTGATCTGCCATTCGAAATGCGACTCGAGCCAGGTTCCCTTGACTTCGTCCCGCTTCATGAAATTGATCACGACCCCTATCAGCAAGGTCAGGCCGGCAAATCCGAACGCCAATACCTGACATAAATAAACAATCCCCGTCAGCGTTTTTAAAGACGCCATCTTTTCAGCATCGTTTGGTGTCGTCGATTCGCCCATGGTGAACTCCTAAGCCAGTCATTAAGTCTGTCGGCCATGCGTTACGGCAGTGCCCGAACAGGATGTTTCCTAACAGGTTAGTCGTAAAATGCAGGTAAAAGTTTCCAGTCCATCATACCATTGACTCATTACACAAACCATTTTCTACATTCATGCGTATTGCAATCGCCTATCTCAGTGTTGTTTTGTTGTGGGCCACGACCCCCTTGGCAATCAAATGGAGCGCCGAAGGTCCCGGTTTTCTGTTCGGCGTGACCGGGCGCATGGTAATCGGCACCTTCTGCATCGTCATATTATTGCTGATCATGAAACAGCGCCTGACATGGCGCCGCAAGGCCCGTCTGACATATCTGGCAGCCGCGCTTCAGATCTACGGATCGATGGTCGTGGTGTATTGGGCCGCGCAGTTTATTCCCTCCGGCTGGATTTCGGTGCTGTTCGGCCTCACGCCGCTGATCACCGCATTGCTCGCAAGCCTTTGGCTTGGGCAGCGCGAGCTAAATTTCGGTAAGTTGCTCAGCTATCTGCTTGGCGTCGGCGGACTCGCGATCATGTTTGGCTCGGCCCTGACGCTGGGCCGGGACGCCGTGTTGGGAATCGCCGCAGTCATTTTCGGCGTTTTTTTGCATTCGTTCAGCGCGTTATGGATCAAACGGATTGATGCCGGGGTCCCGGCGTTGGCTCAGGTCGCAGGCGGCCTGTTGGTCGCGCTGCCTGCCTATTTGCTGACCTGGGGCGTTTTCGACGGCGAATGGCCAGGGCGCTTCACGCTGCCGAGCGTCGTTTCGATCGTTTACCTGGGCGTGATTGCAACGACCGCGGGTTTCGTGCTGTATTATTATTTGCTGACTCAGCTCTCGGCGACACGCGTGGCGCTGATCACGCTGATTTCTCCGGTCCTGGCGCTGCTGCTCGGCCATGCGGTCAATCACGAACCGATCACGCCGAATGTGCTGGCCGGCGCGCTATCGATATTCTCCGCACTGTTGCTGCACGAATACGGCGGTCAACACCAGCCCGGAGGCCGCACGAAGGCGCTCCATGCGGACGCCGATATCCCTGCCGACGGCAACCGGCCTGCGGTCAAACGATCTAGTAGATACCGTTAGTGAAATAGTTCTGCCCAATTCCCGCATTTAGTGCTACTATTGGCTTTCTACAAAGAATGAGCCGGATGGATTATCCGTTCGGATGTTTTGCGCCAAGACAATTGGCGGTTTTTCAGAAGAGTATTTTATGTCAGATCTGGTTACAGGCACCGTTAAATGGTTCAATGATGAGAAGGGCTTTGGCTTCATCGCCCAGGAAGGCGGCAAGGATGTTTTTGTTCACCACAGCGCAATTAACGGCAGCGGCCGGAAAACGTTACGCGAAGGCCAAAAAGTCACGATGAAAGTGACTCAAGGCCAAAAAGGGCCACAAGCCGAGAATGTAACGCCGGTCTAAACCAGATCAAACCCGCCTAGGAAGCTCTTAGGCGGGTTTTTTATTATGGTTTGACAACCTCTCGGTCCGCTGATTCGCTAGCCGCCTGCGGCATCGGCTGATGCGCCGATGCCGCAGGGTTTTATACACCTGTAGATCCTCCTGTCTCGAACAAAGATGGATCAGGTGCGCCGTTAAGCGAATATCCCGCAAGAACGGCGATAGACCGGCCGTTTCCTCATCCACCAATGCATTGCGCTTGGCGACATGCGCAGCGGCGCGCGCATCGATAGTGCAAACTCCCGGGCCGGGTTCGGCTTGCCCCGAAAACTCCACCCCAAAAAGTCACCTGCCCCTCAAGAAACTAATTCTCGCGCCTACCGATAGCGCCAGCGCAATAACGCATGCACCGGAGGAAACATCCAATGCACTTCGACAGATGCTGAGAAGGCGCGCGGATATGCTGTACAATGACCGTATTTTGCGGCTCACCGTGTAGCGGAAAGACTGATGATTGCGACTCATGGAACGGAAAACCCGCGAACGCCAGAATCGAACACAGCCAAATCCCATGAATGCAAGCAAAAGACTGGCGATTTTTGACCGCCTAGCCGAAGCGATCCCCGAACCGACTACCGAGCTGCAATACCGTACGCCGTTCGAGTTATTGATCGCGGTCGTCCTGTCTGCCCAGGCGACCGACAAGGGCGTCAACAAAGCCACCGCCAAACTGTTTCGGACCGCGAACACCCCGCAAGACATTCTGGCGCTCGGTTTGGACGAACTGAAGAACCACATCAAAACGATCGGACTATTCAACACCAAGGCCGCTAACATCATCGCGCTAAGCCGGCAACTTCTCGACCAGCATCGCGGTGAAGTACCCAAAACACGGGAAGCATTGGAAGCGCTTCCCGGCGTCGGGCGCAAAACCGCCAATGTGATTCTGAACACCGCTTTCGGTCAGCCGACGATCGCGGTCGACACGCATATCTTTAGAGTCGCGAACCGGACCGGTCTTGCGCCCGGCAAGAACGTGCTCGAAGTCGAACAAAAACTGGATAAATGGACGCCCGGAAAACACAAGAAGGATGCACATCATTTGCTGATTCTGCACGGACGTTATACCTGCACGGCCCGAAAACCGAAATGCCCAGGCTGCGTGATTAAAGACTTGTGCGAATATCGCGAAAAAACCGTCATTATCTGATCAGAACGGATGGATAACGGCATTCAAGAATACGGATTCGCCGCGTCTTGCAAATCCAATTGGCAAGCGGCAATCGATCCGTTTATGATTGCATTTTCCGCAGCCCATCCACGCAACAGCCTTCATGACCGAAAACAAGCACGCCGATTTGCTCCATGCGGCTGAAGCATACCGGCAATTGATCGACGCACAGCAAACCTTGTTGTTGTCGACCTGTTCGACCAATCTGCAACCGGACATCAGCTATGCGCCCTTCGTGCGCGATGAGCAGGGACATTTTTATATTTTCATCAGCGAATTGGCGAAGCATACCCTTAACCTGCTACAAAATCCCAAAGCGTCGGCGCTGTTCATAGAACCTGAAGCCGGCTGCCGCAATCTGTTTGCGCGTGCGCGCGTGGTGTTGCAGTGCCGCGTCCGAGCCATTGCGCCCGGCGAGCCCGGCCATGACCGCCGACTGCAAGCGCTGGAAGACAAGTTCGGCACTGTGCTGGCGCTTTTACGCACCCTGCCCGATTTTCATCTGCTCGAACTGACTCCCGAAACCGGCCAGTATGTCGCCGGCTTCGGCAAGGCTTATGCGATCGATTTATCAACCGGCGTCCTTCGCCCTTTCGGCGGCTAGCGCCGATACCATCCATGCATTTTCATACCCGCCCATGCAGGCCGCTTCATCCCTTTAATTTTTGACATCACCATGAATGACTCAATTGTCTATGCGCTCGATTTTGACGGCGTGATCTGCGACAGCGCGGTGGAAACCGCGATGACCGGCTGGAAAGCCGCCAGTGAACTCTGGAACGATATGCCGATGGAGGTTACGCCCATCATGATCGAACATTTCCGGGCGGTTCGACCGCTGATCGAAACCGGCTTCGAGGCGATATTGGCAATGCGGCAGTTATATCTCGGCGAGACCGTTTCCGACATTTACAGCGATTACGCCGCCAAAAGCCAAAACCTGCTGAAAGAGTCGCAAGTCGGCACCGACGAACTGAAAAAACGATTCGGCGCAACCCGCGACCGCTGGATTGAGGCCGATTTGGCCGAATGGATCGAAATGAATCCGTTGTTTGACGGTATCGAGGAAAAACTGCAAAAACTCGGTCGGCGAAGCCCCTGGTATGTCGTGACCACCAAGCAGGAGCGTTTCGTCAAACAGATTTTGCAAGCCCATGCAATTGAACTGGCGGACGAGAGGATTTTCGGCCTGGACCGCAATATGAGTAAGCCCGAGGTGCTGAAGGAGCTATTGCAAAGTCATCCGGCGCAAACGATTTATTTTGCCGAAGACCGGCTGCCGACGCTTCTGAACGTGCGCAAATACCCTGAACTGGATCCTGTCGAACTGATTTTCGCGTTATGGGGCTACAACACCCCTGAGGACAGGACGCTTGCGGCCACTCAGCCTTTTAGGCTGCAACGACTTGAGGATTTTCTGGAAACGTGAGAGCACTTGCTGTAGGGGTTGCTTCCCGCCTCCTACAGCAGCGATAGTCTTCAAAAACCTTATTGCCTTCCAAATAACTGCGGCTCTTTAGGCTGTTGCTTCGCCTGCAAGCAATGGTATGCCGCATTTTCGTATTTGATCACCAGCGACTGGGTGTTTTTATGCTCGTCGATAAATTTTTCGGCTTCGTCGGCGGTCAGGTTTTTCATCATGAAGGTCGCGATGCACATGCAGGGCCGCTCCCAGCGGGCTTTATCGGCTTCTTTGTCGGTCGAATTTTTCAATTCCCTTTCGACGCATTGCGCCGCGAAATCGTGTTCGAATTTGTGTTTTTGCACATCGGTGACCGGCTCATCATGAGTATGATCAAACGGATTGTGCACATCGCCGGCTGTCTGCAACTTTTTGGCTTCGGCCGCGTTCGGCGGTTGTTTGCCCTCGTCATCCGAGCAAGCGGTCAGCATGAAGGCTAGAGCAAGCCCGGCGCAGACGGCCATCCAGGCATTTTGATTCGGTGTAGAGTTTTTCATATTGAGATCTTCGTGGTTTCGTTATTATAGTCGTGAAGGCGCCTGACCACCCATGGCTGAATCCTGGCAAGCCGTTCTGTAAAAATGCTGAACTTTATCACTTTCTCAAAGCTTGATCTACTTTCCTCGCCGATAAAAAATCCATGCGCAGAATACGCCCCGCCAACCGGCCAACGGCAAGAAGGTCTGGTATCATAGGCACACGATCAATGTTCAGGAATATGAATGCAGCCGCAACTCGATAATGCTCAAATCAACTCGGATCTGATGGCTCACCGAACGGTCATGGTGATCATGGCGACCGGCTTGGCGGCCGTCGTCGCAGCTTGCATCCTGCAAGGCGAACCGTGGCAATTGCATTGGCCCGAAGAGCGCCTGATCACGTATCGTACGCTGTTTTATGCGCTTGCGATCATCATCTTTCCACTGACGAATCTGATCCGCTACATTCAAATTCGCCTGTGTCAAACGATGCCCGGAGACAAACCCGCAAAGCGCCGCTATCTGGCGGCTGTCGCCGTATCGATGGCGCTGGTTGAAAACATCGGCCTCTTGGGCGTGGCGCTGTTTCTGCTCGGCGACGGGTACAATACGTTATATATCTTTACCGGCCTGGCCGCGCTCGGATTCATTTTGTACCGCCCCAAGCCTTCGGAGTATCTAAACATCGTCGAAGCGCTCGCTCGCAAAGATGGTGAATGAACTGTTACAGGATGCCGACCTTTGTGTGAAATGCGGCCTGTGTCTGCCGCATTGCCCGACCTACCAAGAAACCTGCAATGAAAACGAATCGCCGCGCGGACGTATTGCGCTGATTCAGGCCTATGCCGACGGCCATCTCGACGCAACCCCTGCATTGCTCGCCCACATCGACAATTGCCTGTTATGCAGATCATGTGAAAAAGTCTGTCCGGCCGAAGTTCCCTATGGCCGGCTAATCGACCGTTTTCGCGCTCGAACCCAATCCTTGCAGCCTTTTTCGCCAGCCGTGGCGCTGCTCAAACGGATCGCGGCCAATCACACGCTTCACCGCTGGGCGCAGGCGGGACTTCGTTTTTACCAAACCCATTCGCTACAACGGCTCGGCCTGCTGCGCTTGCTAAATCTGGACGCAATGAATCGACTGTTGCCCTCCCTGAGCGACTCGGTGGAGCCCTTGCAAAGCTACTACACCGCACATGGAAATGCTAAAGGCGATATCGGCCTGTTCACCGGCTGCATGGGAACGCTGCTGGATCAATCGTCGTTGCAAGCGGCAATCAAATGTCTGACCGCGGCCGGATTCAATGTTCACGTCCCTGCCAAACAAACGTGCTGCGGCGCGCTCGCGCAGCATGACGGCAATGCGGATGTTGCGAGCCAACTCGCCGAAAAGAATTGCCGCGCCTTTGCGATTCCGAATCTAACCGCGATCGTTTCAATCGCATCGGGATGCGGCGCGCAGTTGAAAGAATATCAAAATGCCGATTTAGCGGTAAAAATTGTCGATGTAAGCCGATTTTTATCCCAAAATGCCGATTTTTCGAACCGCCTGGCCCCGCTTGCGGCCACAGTCTGTCTGCATTCTCCGTGTTCGCTGAAAAACGTGATGCGCGACGAAGAAGGCGCGTTGGCCTTATTGCGGCAGATTCCTGAACTGAGCATTGATGAATTGCCCAAAGCAACGCTTTGCTGCGGAGCGGCCGGCAGTTATGTATTGAAACACCCTAAGATGGCGAATGCACTGGTTGATCAGGTGCTAAACGCGGCAATCGCCACGCAAGCCGACACGCTGATTACATCAAATATCGGCTGCTCGCTGCATATCGCGGCCGGATTGCGGGAAAGGGGAGAAAACATGAAGGTGTTACACCCGGTGGAGTTGCTGGCGCAACAATTGCGGTGACGATTACGGAATTGCCGTAACAAGCGCCCCCGATAGGGCGTGGAAGACAGCGTTCTCACGCAGAACATGAGAACGCCAAAGCTCTTAATCGGCCACCCTGATCTTCTTACGGCGATAGTTGTGTCCGTAAAAAATCTCAGTGACTTCGGTTTGCAGTTTCTTTTCGATTTCCGTTTTTTGCATAGTATTCAAATTACTTTCTTTTTCAAAAAGGTAATTTTCCAGTTCGAACTCCTTCAACATCATTTTGGTGTGGAAGATGTTTTCCTGATACACGTTCACATCAATCATCTGATACAGTTCCTGCGTATCCTTCGCGATATAGTTCTGGATCGAAGTGATGTTGTGATCGATATAATGCTTCTTGCCGGTGATGTCGCGCGTAAAACCACGCACTCGGTAATCCATGATAACGATGTCCGACTCGAAGCTGTGAATCAGATAATTCAGCGCCTTCAGCGGGGAAATGCGACCGCAGGTCGACACATCGATGTCCGCACGGAACGTGCTGATGCCGTTATCGGGATGGCTTTCGGGGTAGGTATGCACCGTGATATGGCTTTTATCGAGATGCGCCAATACTGTGTCGGGCAACGGACCCGGCGTCTGGCTGTTCATATTCGCAGGCGGAGTCACATCGCCTTCCGAAATCAGCATCGTTACGCTCGCGCCCTGCGGATCGTAATCCTGATGCGCGATATTCAGAATTTGCGCGCCGATGATGTCGGCTACATCCTTCAAAATCTGCGTCAGACGATCGGCATTATACGCCTCGTCGATATACTCGATATAAGCCTGCTGCTGCTCGGCCGGCGCATAACAAACATCATAAATATTGAAACTCAGCGACTTTGTCAGATTGTTAAAGCCGTGTAATTGCAACTTATTTTTCAACGCATTAAACCTCGATCACTTCAAAATCATGGGTGATTTCCACCCCCGCCTTACCTAACATTATCGACGCGGAGCAATATTTTTCCGCCGACAGTTTGACCGCCCGCTCAACGAGCGAATCTTTTAAATTGCGACCCTTGACGATAAAATGCAGATGGATTTTGCTAAACACGGCAGGCACCGCATCGACGCGCTCGGCAGTCAGTTCCGCCACGCAATCGACGATGTCATTCTTGCCCTTTTGTAGAATCTGTACAACATCAAATGCCGAACAACCGCCTACGCCCAACAACAACATTTCCATAGGACGCAAGCCCATATTCCGGCCGCCGTGGTCGGGGGGGCCGTCCATCACGACCGCGTGACCGCTGCCGGATTCGCCGACAAACATCACGCCGTCAACCCATTTGACAGTCGCTTTCATTGCTTTTGTTTCCCCGATAAAAAAAGACGCATAGAGTAGCACAGAAATGCGGATTGGCAGAGATTCGATGTTGATTTTTTTGTAAAAAATCCCCTCTCGCATCCTGACATGATAACGCAATGAATCGGGACGGAAGGCGTCAAGTTTACGGTCAACGCAGGTTGATATGGTAACCGGGATTAATGACAGAAGAATGAAATATCCACTCGACCAGCAAGAAGACAAGCCGCTGTGCCGATTGCGGACTCAAACCGAGGGCTTTACGAGATGGTATAAAGGATCGGCGCGAATTCATTGAACATTAGGGGGAATAATGCAAATGAGTCCGCGCCGATTACTGCGGGCGGGAAAAATTAACCGGTAAACCGGAGCGACTTAGCTCTTGCCCGGAATCAGACCCGCCGTGCCTGGCTTCAGACGCTTGCAGGTCACGACAACGTCTTCAACATGACATTGTTTTTTACCCGCATCGGCGCCTTTACAATCCTCACAAACAGCCTTGCCATTGTCTTTGACTTCGGAAACATACCAACCGTAGCCCTGAGTTTGGCAAAAACGTTTGCTGTAGTTATTAATGTTATAAGGCTTGGTCGCCTTAGCGACCGCTTCAGACTCGACAGCGCAGCCAGGTGAAGGCAACGTGTTCCCCATCAAATCCCTAAAAATATATTCGGATGCCGAAGCGCCGCCCGAAAATACGGTTAAGGCGACGATCAGCCATGTAAAATTACGTTTCATAGTTTCTCCTGTTCGGAATGTTTAAGAGCTAAACTGCGCTCCATCTTGACCGAACGTGAAGCCGATCAATAAAACGCGCATGCAGCCAAATGCGTCGCACACCGTTAAGGCACCAATCCATTCCATCATTGCAGGCCTGAATTGGCGCGTTTTTTCCGCTAGCACAACGACAATGTATCGAGAATTAATTCAACACTCGGATATTCATGGAGACTTTTTCATCATCCGCCATTTGTTTGATCGGCGCATATTTTTCGTTCTCGCTCTGCTTGACCATCAGGATGCCGGTCACGATCACAAATACCGCGCAACCTACGTATATCCAGAACCGGTCTTTAACTTGTACTTCTTCGCTTATGCTACTCATGCTGTCCACCTCGAAAATATAATAATTATTGTGCCTTAAATCCGCCTGTAGCGTCTTTCTTCAACAATCAACCGACTTGGTTGCAGATCGGATCACATCCCGGTGATCCGTGTTTGGCAACCATTTGTACACCCAATCACCTCAGCGTTCCTTGCGCTACGCCGGCATCCAGCCTTGCGGGGTTGCAGCATATAAACGACCCTCTCCAGGATCAATACTTCCTGAATCATCTCGCTGCAACGCGTCATTGACGCCGATCTGGCGCTCACTACATAATGGGGTTGTTTTCAGCCCAAGAATCATCCCGACTCGATTTTCCTATCGAGGCAAACATTTATATCTTAATTTTCAGCAATTATGCTGCCACGACCCACACAGCGAAAACTATCGCCAACTCCAATAGTAGTGAATCGATACTATAGTTGTAGTCACCTGCCGTGTCAATAAATTTCGAGTCGAAATTATAGAAAGTCAATTTTTCCCCTGACAATCGACTGCTCGCACTTCCCGAACTGACTTGCAAGTCAGCCTGCGTCCCCACGTGACGGCCTTGGCGATTTAAGCGCGCATTGCAATGAGTACGGCGGTAATGGCGGTTTTCTGCGATAATACGGCCGCTCGTTTAATCCCCACTTGACTTGTTAAATGCATCTCCAATGAAGGACAAAAAATTCAAACCCTGCGATCTGGTCATCTATGGCGCCCTCGGCGATTTAACCCGACGCAAGCTGCTCATTTCGCTGTACCGCCTCGAAAACGCCAATTTGCTCGAGCCCGATACGCGCATCATCGGCGTCGACCGTCATGCCGGCGAAAGCGCTTTCTATATCGACGTGGCGCACAAGAGTTTGCAGCAGTTTTTGAATGAAAAACTCGACGAGGACGTCTGGAAACGTTTTGCCAAGCGTCTGTCCTATCTGCAAATCGATTTGACTCAAATGGAGCAGTATCAACGCCTGCACGAGGTGATCGACCAGACGCAACGGGTATTGGTCAATTACTTTGCTGTCGCGCCGTTTTTATTCAAAAGTATTTGCCAGGGACTGGATCAGTCGGGCATCTTGACGCCCGAAGCACGCATGGTGATGGAAAAGCCGATCGGCCATAATTTGAAGTCGTCGAAGGAAATCAACGACGAAGTCGCGAAGGTGTTCAACGAAGACCAGGTTTACCGAATAGACCATTACCTCGGCAAGGAAACGGTGCTGAATCTGCTCGCCTTGCGTTTCGCGAATTCGATCTTCACGACCAATTGGGACCACAATACGATCGATCATATTCAGATAACCGTCGCCGAGGACATCGGCATCGAGGGACGCTGGGAATATTTCGACAAAACAGGTCAGTTGCGCGACATGGTGCAGAATCATCTCTTGCAAATCCTGACCTTTATTGCAATGGAGCCGCCTGCCAACCTGGAAGCCGAAAGCATCCACAACGAAAAAATCAAGGTGCTGAAAGCGCTGCGCCCGATCACGGCCAAGAATGTCGATGAAAAAACCGTGCGCGGCCAATATAGCGCCGGTTATGTGAAGCGCAGCCCGGTACCCGGCTATCTCGAGGAAGAAGGCGCGAATACCGCCAGCACAACCGAAAGCTTCGTCGCGATCCGGGTCGATATCGACAATTGGCGCTGGGCCGATGTGCCGTTTTATCTCCGCACCGGCAAGCGCATGCACAACAAGCGCACCGAAATCGTGGTCTATTTCAAGCGCGTGCCGCACAACATCTTCAAGGACAGCTATCTACGCCTGCCGCCGAACAAACTGGTCATTCATTTGCAACCGAACGAAGGCGTCGAAATCGAGATGCTGAACAAAGTTCCCGGCATCGATGAAAACCTGAAGATTCAAAAGACCAAGCTCGATTTGAGTTTTTCCGAGGCCTTCAAAAAGAGCCGAATTTTCGGCGGCTATGAAAAACTCGTGCTCGAAGCGATGCGCGGCAATCCGACGCTGTTTTTGAGCCGCGAGGAAATCGAGCAGGCCTGGACCTGGATCGATTCGATTCAAAACGCCTGGGCGAAATCCCCTGAAAAACCGAAGCCGTATCAAGCCGGCACCTGGGGACCGATTGCTTCCGATCTGCTGCTCGACCGCGACGGCCGGGCCTGGGAAGGCTGAGGGTAGCGGCGCGGAGCGAATAGCCGCAGGGCACCAGCGCGCTTCGCTTATCCACCCGCTTTCGGAACGATCCAGCTTGCTTTTAGCTCATAAGATTTATTCATTATCATTGGCGAACTTTAAGAGATCGCCGCTCAGCAGGTACTCACTATGCATCCAGTCATTGAAAAAGTCACTCGTGACGTAGTCAAACGCAGCCGCGAAAGCCGCGCGATTTATCTTGCCCGCGTAGATTCGGCGGTCGAACAAGGCCCGCGCCGTCTGACGCTTGGCTGCGGCAACCTCGCGCACGGATTCGCAGCCTGTTCCGCGGCCGAAAAAGCCGATCTGGCCGGCCCGCAAAAAGCGAACATCGCGATCATTTCCTCCTACAACGACATGCTGTCCGCGCACGAGCCATACAAGGATGCCCCGGCGCTGATCAAAGCTGCGATCCATGAAGCCGGCGGCGTCGCCCAGTTCGCGGGCGGCGTGCCGGCGATGTGCGACGGCATCACCCAGGGCCAGCCCGGCATGGAATTGTCACTGTTCAGTCGCGACGTGATCGCGATGGCGACCGCGGTCGGCCTCAGCCACAACATGTTCGACGGCGCGCTGTATCTCGGCGTCTGCGACAAGATCGTGCCGGGCCTGTTGATCGGCGCATTGACTTTCGGCCATCTGCCGGCCGTGTTCGTGCCGGCCGGACCGATGACCAGCGGCATCACCAACAAGGAAAAATCGCGCGCCCGGCAAAAATTCGCCGACGGCAAGATCACCCGCCAGGAGCTGCTCGAGTCCGAATCGAAGTCCTATCACGGCCCCGGCACCTGCACCTTCTACGGCACCGCGAACAGCAACCAGATGATGGTCGAAATCATGGGACTGCATCTGCCCGGCTCCTCGTTCGTGAATCCTTACACGCCGCTACGCGACGAACTAACCAAGGCTGCCGCACAGCAAGTACTCAAATTCACCGCACTGGGCAACGATTTCCGCCCGATCGGCCATGTGATTAACGAGAAAGCGATTCTGAATGCAATTATCGGCCTGCTCTCGACCGGCGGCTCGACCAACCACACGATGCACCTGATCGCGATCGCGCGCGCGGCCGGCATCATTATCAACTGGGACGATTTCGATGCGCTGTCGCGGATCGTACCGCTATTGACCCGCATCTATCCGAACGGCCCGGCGGACGTGAACCATTTCCATGCCGCCGGCGGCATGGGCGTGCTGATCGCCGAGCTCCTGGCCAACGGCCTGCTGCATGAAGACATTCTGACCATCGCGAACGGCAAGGGCCTGAAAAACTACACCCAGGAGCCGAAACTGAAAGACGGCCACCTGGTGTGGGAACCCAGCCCAGCGGCCTCGCTCGACCCCGAAGTGCTCAGAACCGTCGCCTCGCCATTCGACGCATCGGGCGGCCTGCATGTAATGCACGGCAATCTGGGCCGCGGCGTCTCGAAGGTGTCCGCGGTCAGCAAGGATCACCGCGAAGTGCAGGCGCCGGCCGTCGTGTTCGACGATCAGGACGACATGATGGCTGCCTTCAAACGCGGTGAACTGGACAAGGATTTCATCGCGGTGATCCGCTTCCAGGGGCCGAAATCGAACGGCATGCCGGAGCTGCACAAACTGACTCCGCCGTTGGGTCTGCTGCAGGACAAAGGCTACAAGGTCGCCTTGATCACCGACGGACGGATGTCCGGCGCCTCCGGCAAGATCCCTTCGGCGATCCACATGTGCCCGGAATGCGCCGACGGAGGCCCGCTCGCGAAAGTGCGCAACGGCGACATGATTTATTTGAACACCGAAACCGGCGAAGTGAACGTGCTGGTCGACAAGGACGAGTTCAATGCGCGCAAACCCGCGGTCAACAGCGCCAAGGATCACCATCACGGCATGGGCCGCGAACTGTTCGCGGGCTTCCGGTTGAACGCTTCCTCCGCCGAAACCGGTGCGACGAACGTGTTCGTTTACGATTAAGACAATCCTTCTTCCTATCGAGAAGGAAAGTTATTCGACCTGGAGCGTGCGGGATGAATATCCCGCCTGACTCCAGGCGATGCGCATCGTTTATTATTTTTTCGATCGAGATGAATGCAGTAATCTATCATGGCGGCTGCCACTGCGACAGAGTTCAATTTACAGTCGAAACACCGGAGACATTGAGGTTGAAGACTGTAATTGCGCGATCTGCACAATGGTAGGCTTCCCTCGCCTGATCGTCCCGCATTCAAAATTCAAACTGCTGTCGGGACAAGCCGCGATCACCGCCCATCGTTTCAATAGCGGTATCGCCCGGCACACGTTTTGTCAGGTTTGCTGAATCAAATCATTCTCCATCCCCAGATCCAATCCCGACGGGGTAGATGTCAATCTCAGGTGTTTACAAGAAAAACCCCGTTCGATCAAAATTGTTCCATTTGATGGAAAGCATTGGAAGGGCAATGCCCATGCTCCGATCCATAAGAGCCCAGGCGCATAACACGGCCTTCAAAATAACTCCCTCGAATGCCCTTATTCGTATCATCTCGAATGGTAACGGGAACCAGGCAGGATTTATAATCCCGCCCGGCTCGAATTTTTCACCGCGCCCTCTCTCCAGCCCATACAAACAACTATCGCAGATTAAAAATGCGCTTGGTTTGAAATGCCCCCCGACTTAAGATTGTCCGAAATTGCGGGATTTTTGTCTTTTATCCGGCAAAAAAAAGTAACAATCTAACAGCTACTCCAAAAGCCACGGGGGGACGATTTCCATGACTCATGCCAGACAATCGATCATCTTGCAGCATCGCCACATCGCGATGGTGGTCTACCCGGACTGCGAAATCGTGGACGTAGCAGGACCCATGGATGTGTTTTGCTTCGCGAATTACGCACTGCGTATGGCGGGACAAATTGCCGAAACCGAGTCGGTCTATTCGTTGTCGCTGATCGCGGAACAGGCGGGGCCGATCAAAACCGCATCCGGCATGCGCATTCTCGCGGATTTTGCTTATGACGACGTTCCTGACGGCATCGATACCTTGATGGTGACCGGAGCGCCATTTTCGGTTGATTCCTGGACCGATCAAAAGCTGGTCCAGTGGCTGCAGTGCATGATGCCCAAGGTCAGGCGCATGGTGTCGATATGCACCGGCGCGTTTTTGTTGGCCGAAGGCGGATTGTTGAACAACCGCAAAGCCACCACTCACTGGCTGTATTGCGAGCAAATGGCGAGGCAATACCGGAAGGTTCAGATTCTGCCTGACAAAATCTTCGTCCGCGACGGCAGTATTTACACATCCGGCGGCGTCACCGCCGGCATCGATTTGGCCTTGAGCCTAGTCGAAGAAGACTGGGGCTGGGAAGCTGCCGCAAGCGTCGCGCGCGGCATGCTGATCTTCATGCGCCGGCCTGGAGGCCAATCGCAATTCAGCAGTTTTGCATTTAACGAGGCGAAAAACCGTAAGGATTTCCGCGAATTGCAAGCCTGGATCGCCAGCCATCCCGAGGAAGACTTGAGCGTGGAAACACTCGCCGACCGCATGGCGATGAGCCCCAGAAATTTCTCGCGCGTTTTTTGCCATGAAATCGGCATGACCCCGGCAAAATTTGTCGAGCGCACTCGCCTCGAAGCGGCGCGCAACATGATACTGCGCTCCGATCAACCGATGGAAAGCGTTGCAGGCAAATGTGGTTTCAATAACGCAGAACAAATGCGCCGTACGTTTCAACGGTTTTTGAATATTACGCCTCAGGAGTATAGGGCGAATTTTAAATAGACCAGGCAGCACGTATCGGGCTGAACCGACTCTCGCAGGCCAAATGAGGAGGTGCTCACGAATCATAACGACCGTCATGCTTATGCAAGTGCCCCAGACACGCTTCATAAGCAAAAAATCTCGCACGGACAGGCTCATCATACCTGTGTACCGTAGGGCTAGCGCCCCCCCTAAAGCGTCGGTTGTTTTCCGTATTCGGTAGCGGAGCGAATTTGCCTCGCTGCCCGGAACCATGGAAAATCAATCGTTTGACTTTGCGGGCTAGCTTGTGCGCGCCCCCTTTCGGGAAGAACGAAGCGGATGCCAGGCTAAAAGCCTGGCCCGCCATAACAAAAATAGAGGAGAAGCCATTATGCGAATTTTACTGATTTCATCATCCTACAACGGCTTGTGCCAACGCGCGCATGTGGAGCTGGAAGCCTTGGGCCATGACATTTCGATCACGCTGGCATTGAGTCCGGACGATGTCCGAAAAGGCGTAACCTTGTTTCAACCCGATGTGATTATCTGTCCGTTCCTAAAGGAAAAAATACCGGAAGACGTGTGGAGCAAGAACCATTGCTTCATTATCCATCCTGGCATCAAGGGCGACCGGGGGCCGTCGTCGCTGGACTGGGCGATCATGAACGAGGAACAGGAGTGGGGCGTCACCGTGTTGCAGGCGGTTGAGGACATGGACGCCGGCGATATCTGGGCGAGCGAGACTTTTACGATGCGCCCGGCCAGCAAGGCGGGGATCTACCGACGCGAGCTGACCCAGGCTGCGATCAAAGCGATGCTTTTAGCCGTCAAGCGCGTCGAATCCGGCAGCTACCGGCCTGAACCGCTCGATTATTCAAAACCCGACGTGCGCGGCGAACTTCGACCCTTGATGAAACAGCATGAACGCAGGATCGATTGGGAACATGACCATGTCGCGACGATCCTCAAAAAAATCAACGCAGCCGATAGTGCGCCCGGCGTACTCGATGTGATAGACGGCCAGGAATATTATCTCTACGGCGCACACGAAGAAAGCATGCTGCAAGGCTGGCAGCCGGGCGCGATCATTGCGCAACGCCATGGCGCGATCTGCCGCGCAGCGATCGATGGAGCGGTCTGGATTTCGCATCTGAAGCGCAAGAACATCGTCAAAATCCCGTTCTACAAACGCTTTCTGTCGCATGACAAACACTTCGATTTCAAGCTGCCGGCAGCAAAAGTGTTGGGCAGCGTATTAATTGACACGCCAGAATCGCCGATCGATCCATTATTCACGGGCACGGAGGCAACATTCAAGGAAATCTGGTATGACGAAAAAAATCAGGTCGGCTATCTCCATTTTAATTTTCATAACGGCGCAATGTCGACCTCGCAATGCCGACGGTTGGCCGAATCCTACCGCCAGGCGCTGGCGCGGCAAACTAAAGTCCTTGTTTTAATGGGCGGCAGCGATTTTTGGTCGAACGGCATTCATCTGAACGCAATCGAAGCAGCAGAGAATCCGGCCAACGAATCCTGGCGCAATATCAATGCGATCGACGATTTCGTTTATGAAATTTTGACCACCGAAAACAAATTGACCATATCCGCGGTCTGGGGCGGCTGCGGCGCGGGCGGCGCGATGGCAATTCTGGCTGCCGACAAGGTCTGGGCGCGCGAAGGGGTGATATTCAATCCGCATTATAAAACGATGGGTTTATACGGCTCCGAATACTGGACCTATTCTCTACCGAAGCGGGTCGGGCCGGTCAAGGCCCTGGAACTGACCGAGACTCCGCTGCCTATCGGCACCAAAAAGGCTAAGGCAATCGGCTTTATCGATGAGATTTTGTCCGACCACTATGATGAATTTCTGCTGCAGATCCGCCAAAAAGCGGAAGCTTTGGCGGCGGACCCTCAATACCCCCGATTGCTCGAAGAAAAGCTTAAAATCCGCCAAAAGGACGAGCGCGTAAAACCATTGGCCGCCTATCGCGCCGCCGAATTGCAGAAAATGAAAATCAACTTTTCGGGCAAATTTTACGGCGGCGAAGTCAATTATCATGAAGCCCGCTACAACTTCGTGCATAAAGTCAGACCGAAGGAAACCGCGGCTTATCTGGCCAAGCATATGCGTCTAGACGCTGCCAAACTCAGCGAATTAAGACAACCTTTGGCTTATTAAGGAGGCCGTCATGTTTTTCAAACACTGGCCGGTTTTGTTAGTCGACGATGAACCCGATGTGCTGGCGATTTCAAAGCTGGCGATGAAAAATTTCGAAGTCTATGGCTTGCCGCTAAAAATTTATACCGCGTGCAGTAAACAGGAAGCGATTTGGCTGATCAATGACGACGTTGAAGTTGGCTGTTCTTTAGCTGTCGCCATGCTCGATGTGGTAATGGAAACCGAACGAGCAGGGCTTGAACTCTGCGATTTTATCCGCAACAACCTTGGCAATAAACTAACCCAAATCTATATCCGCACCGGCCAGCCGGGTATCGCACCGGAACGCGAGGTTATCGATCGCTACGATATTAACGGCTATTTCACGAAGGTCGAAGCAACCGAAGACAAGCTGTATTCGTTGATTAAAAGCAGCATCCGCCAATATCTCGCCTACGGCATGGCACTGGCGACCATCGAATTGTCGAACAATCTGGTCGAGGCTGCGGGATCACAAAGAAAGCTACTTTATACACTTTCGCCGATTGGCGGCCTCAGTCCTGAACAGGCCGAAACGCCGCGCTGGCTGATCGTTGACGGCCAGGTACTGTTTGCCGATGAAATCGATGCGGACCGTGGCATGCTATTGATGGAGCGGCTTGGCGCTGAGGAAGGCGTGCCGCTGAATCCCGCGGGCGACCGCTATATTCGGGATGATCAAGGTTACTGGCTGATCGAAGTACGTGGCAGCCCTTCCCAGGCAAAGGTTGCGTTTTTGTTTAAAAGCCGTTTTAGCCCGCCCGAATTGATCGTGAGCCTGATGCATGGCTTTGTCAGACAACTCGCGATGATTTGGCGGCAGAGCCGAGCGGATCTTTAGTCAATTTGTGTAACAACATCCGCCTAAGCCGCGATGAACCATTATTTCTACGACGGCAGAGACTTGAGCCTGGCACTGGAAGCCCATTACGACGCAGGTCTGGTCGCACTGTCGATCGCGATCGTCAGTCTGGCGTCTTATGCGGCTCTCAGCGTCGCGGGGCGCATCCGCGCCGCCGATTCCGGCAATAAACGTCGAGTCTGGCTGCTGGCCGGCTCATTGACGATGGGCGGCGGTGTTTGGGCGATGCATTTCATCGCGATGCTAGCGCTTAAGTTGCCGATTGCGGTGAGCTATGACATATCCATCACGATCTTGTCCACCGCACCGGTCATATTATCCAGCTACGTGATGCTGGAAGTCATCAGCCGTTCTAAAATCAGCAAATTAATCATCTTGGCCAGCGTGCTAATGGGGTTCGGCATCGGCGCGATGCATTATATCGGCATGGCCGCCATGCAAGGCATCTCCCACCGCTTAATCATGTTGTTCGAACCCAAGCTGGTAGCGCTTTCCGTGCTGACAGCCGTGGTGCTATCGGGTGTTGCGTTGACAATCGACTTTATAATGGGGCGCAATAAAAAAGGCTCCGGCGCGATATGGACTAAAATCGGCGCTGCCATGGTGATGGGCTTTGCTGTTTCAGGCATGCATTATTCGGGTATGGCGGCAACCTATTTTTTTGCCGGCGATACCTCGCCAGTCTGGGCACAAAGCTCTTTAAATACTGCCGCACTCGTTTTCTGGGTGTCATTCACCTCTGTATTGATTGCCTCACTGGCGATTTTCATCACGATCGTCGACAGCCGGATTCAGCAAGCAACAATTGATGAAGCAGTCAGCCGCTTTCGCATGCGGGAAGCCATAGAAAGCATCCCTGACGGTTTTTGCCTGTTCGACATGGAAGACCGCCTGGTCGAATGCAATCAGCGCTATCGCGAAATTATGAACTTCGGCGTACCGATCCTACCGGGCATGTCTTTTGAAACGATCATGCGCGGAGCTGCCCAGGCCAAGATGATTCTCGACGCTGACGGCTGCGAGGAAGAGTGGCTGGCCGAACGGATGGCGCGGCACCGCACACCGCGGGAAAACTTTATCGAGCATTTCAAGGGCGACCGGTGGATGCGGGTCAGCGAAAGGCGTGTATGGAATACCGGTACTGTCGCGATCCGGACCGACATCACCGAACTCAAGCAAACCGAAATCGAATTGTCCAAAGCGATCGCTGAAGCGCAAAAGGCGCGGGCGGTCGCCGAAGAAGCGAACAGCGCCAAAAGTGCCTTTCTGGCCAATATGTCACACGAACTACGAACACCGATGAATGCGATCATCGGCTACAGCGAGATGCTGCTCGAGGAAGCCAAAGAATCGGGACAAAATCAATCTATCGGTGATTTGTTGAAAATTCATTCCTCGGCGGTGCATTTGCTGGCCATCATCAACGAAATCCTCGATTTGTCCAAGATCGAAGCTGGCAAGATGGAGTTGTGCCTTGAAGAGGTCCATTTACTTTCGGTGATTGAGGAGGTGACCAATACCGTGCGACCGATCATCGATAAAAACGCAAACACATTTTGCATCGACTGCCCCGAAAACGTGCCGGCCATCACAACCGATTCTGTCAAATTAAGACAAATCCTATTGAATCTGCTCAGCAATGCCGGCAAATTCACGCATGCGGGCGAAATCAATTTTAGCGTTGCGGTGGACGCCGAGCCAGAAAACAACTGGATCGTGTTCGCGGTGCGCGATACCGGCATCGGTATGAGCCAGGACCAGGTTGGCAAGGTTTTTGCTGCGTTTACCCAAGCCGACAACTCGACCACGCGCAAATACGGTGGCACAGGCTTGGGCCTAACTATCACGAAGAAATTTTGTGAAATGATGGGCGGCACGATCGCGATCGACAGTGAACCCGGCAGAGGATCGCTGTTTGTGGTCAGGCTGCCGCTGACTTTGTGTTATTAAGGACAAAAAATGCCCAAAATCCTGCTAGTAGAAGACAACGAGTTGAACCGCGACATGCTGTCGAGGCGGCTAATTAAGAAAGGCTACGAGGTCCTGATTGCAGTCAATGGTGAGGAAAGCGTACAGTTTGCCCGATCGCTTTTACCCGATTTGATCCTGATGGACATGAGTCTGCCGGTGATGGACGGCTGGCAGGCTGCATCGCTGATCAAGTCCGAACCAGTAACCCGCGACATTCCGATCATCGCGTTGACCGCACATGCCATGGGTGAAGACCGGCAAAAGGCCCTGGATGCCGGCTGTGACGATTACGATACAAAACCGATCGACCTGACGCGGCTCCTTACCAAAATTCGACTGTTTGTGACATGAGGAAACAGACTACGATGATCGACCCAAACATTCGCCATGACTTGCTCAATGCCTTAAACCAGATCACCGGATATGCCGAGTTGCTTGCCGAAGATGCCAGCAACGAAGGCCGGCAACAACAATGCGACGATCTCGGCGTCATAAGATGCGCAGCACAAGGCATGGCGCAACGCCTCGAAGACATTTTCTCCTGTGCGCCTCTTGCCAATGCGACCTGCAACGAATGCAGTTTACCTCCAACAGCCACCGGCGCGATCCCTGAAACCGCCTTGGTGAACAAAAACGGCAACGAACGTATTCTGGTGGTTGACGATGACCGACACAATCGGGAGCTTTTATCGCGGCTCTTACAATGCCAGGGTTACCGGATAGAAACCGCCGATAACGGTGTCAGTGCCTTGGCGCGTCTTGCCGACGAAGCGTTCGACCTGATCCTGCTCGATGTAATCATGCCTGGAATGGACGGCATTACCGTCCTGACAAGGCTCAAGGCCGATAATACACGCCGGCCAATTCCGATCATTTTGATATCGGCCTGTACTGAAATGTGCCAGGTGATCAAAGGCATCGAATTGGGCGCGGAAGACTATCTACCCAAGCCTTTCAATTCGACCTTATTAAAAGCCCGCATCGGCGCCAGCCTGGAGAAGAACCGGCTACGCGACCAGGAAATGAACCTGATCAGCCAGGCCATGCAGGCGGAGGCCGCATTGGATCGCCATCGCACCTTGACTCAGGCCGTAGCTGGCGTCGCGCACGAAATCAATACGCCTTTGGGCATCGTGCGCACGGCACTCAGCGTGATTCAGAACCGCCTGTCTCGGACAAAGATTCAAGCCTTATTTAAAACAGACTCGGAAGACGAAGAATTGCTGCAGGACATTTTGGATTCCTCCGCTTTGATGATCAAACATGTCAACAATGCACATCGGCTGGTCGAAAACTTTAAAAAAATCGCGGTCGATCAGATGGTTGAGCAACAGGAAACGGTCAACTTGCCAGAAGTCGTACAAGACGCAGTCGATCTTTTCAAACTTAGCGCCCGGCAGGCCAAACTCGATATTGCGGTCGATGTTTCCGGCATTCAGAAAAACGCGAATTGGCGCGGCTACCCGGGTTATTTGAGACAAATCCTGCTGAATTTTTTACAAAATATCGAACGCTATGCTTATCCTGAGGGACATGGCGGCAAAGTCGAAATCGCCGTGACCGACGGGTTCGATCAACAGCAAAATGAACCCATATTCATGCTGACGGTCCGCGATCATGGCGCGGGTATAGACAGCGAACATATCGCTAAAATATTTGAGCCGTTTTTTACGACCGGTCGGAGCCGAGGTGGCACCGGTTTAGGTCTTGCGATCGTGAACAACATGGTCACGCTGGCGATGCGCGGCAAAGTGACCGTCGATTCCGAACCGGGTTCAGGAACCTACTTTACGGTCACCTTTCCGAAAAGCTGACCTATTCGGTTCCTGATGGGATTCAATCCGCACTAACTCACATTCAATGTGCCGGCGGGTACCAGCCTCGCTGCCAAGGCAGCTATTTAATGCGTTTTGTCGTAGATTGCTTTCATTTCTTGAAAAGAAGCTAACGCACCTCTTAAAGCTTGTTCCGCCGGCTGGACATTGCCGCTCTTAAAATCGGATTGGGCGTTAACTAATTGTTTAACGGTTTTTTCACGTTGACGCTCGGTTACCTCGAAACGAAACTCTTTTTGTTGTTGGCGCGCCTTGCCGATGGCTTTATTGATGGCCTCGCTATCTCCGCCTTGTTCCAGCAAACTCACGGCTTGCTCAAGGCTGGAAATGGTGCCTTCAAGGGCAGACTTTACCGCTTCTTCGCCGGCTGGTTTGGAAAATGCGGCTGTTGACACGCTAGAAAGGGCGGCCGCCATTAGCAAAGAAACCAGGATATTTTTGAAAGAATTCATGCATTTAAACCTAAAAAATTGAGAATAATAGTTTTATATAACCATCAACATGAGACTTTAAGCACAAAAGCGCAAACTCAACTTAACCGACTATATAAGTAGGTTATTCTATCACATAAATTTTAAAACTCGCAGTCGTGACCTCGAGTTCTCATGGCAAGGCTTAATTTCACCTTTCCGAGCCATGTTCAACCGGCAAAGCTGCGAGTCAATCATCCGTCCAACGCCGTGCACCTTGCGATAGTCCGATTGATAGGCGATGATCGGCGTTTATCAAATTGAAGGATAATAAAAAAATGTACGAGCATCTCAAACCCGCATTCACAGCTAATGCGCCCCTTTATGCGCCTATATTGAAATACGGCGGCATCTTGTGAACATAAGCCATATACATCGCATCGGCCATTGTCCACAACACATCCAGCTTGAATTGCAGAATCTTGACCATCCGCTCCTGCTGCTCGCGGGTCTTATACCAGTCCAGAGTGATCTCGAGGCCGTGCTCGACATCGCGGCGGGCTTCGGTCAGGCGCTTGCGGAAATAGATGTAGCCTTCCTGCTCGACCCAGGGATAATGCTCCGGCCAGTTGTCGAGGCGCTGCTGATGGATCTTCGGCGCGAACAATTCGGTCAATGACGAACTGGCCGCCTCGTGCCATTCGGCGCGGCGCGCGAAATTGACATAGGCGTCGACCGCGAATCGCACGCCCGGCAACACATATTTCTCGGAAGTGATTTCCTCGCGGCTCAGACCGACCGCGATGCCGAGTTGTATCCAGGCCTCGATGCCGCCGGGATCGCCCGGATGGCCGTCATGGTCGAGGATGCGCTGAATCCACTTCGCGCGGGTCTCGCGATCCGGGCAATTGGCCAGGATGTTCGCATCCTTCAACGGAATGCTGACCTGATAGTAATAGCGGTTCGCGACCCAGCCCTGAATCTGCTCCTTGGTCAACTTGCCTTCATTCATCAGGATGTGATACGGATGATGAATGTGATAATACTTCTCCATGCCGCGCAACTGGGCTTCAAATTCCTGCCGGCTCCAGGGCTGATTTTCGTTCTGGTTCATGGGGTCTCCGTTATAAATCGATTTCCAATCCGTCGTAGGCGACTTCGATGCCGTTCGCATCGAGGATCTTGCGCTCGGCCGAATCCTCGTCCAGGATCGGATTGGTATTGTTGATATGGATCAGAATCTTGCGCGCCTTGCCGACGCCTTTCAGCACCTCGATCATGCCGCCCTCGCCCGATTGCGGCAAGTGGCCGATCTGCCGCGCCCGCTTCTGGCTGATTTGTTGAGCGCACATTTCGTCGTCGGTCCAGAAGGTGCCGTCGACCATCAGGCAGTCGGCCGCCTGCATCGCCGCCAGCACATGCGGTTCGATCTCGCCGAGCCCCGGCGAATAGAACAGCTTCTTGCCGGTCGAAATCTGCTCGACGATCAGGCCGATATTGTCGCCGTCATGCGGATCGTGGCGGTGCGGCGAATACGGCGGCGCCTTGCTTTTCAGCGCCTGCGTGTAAAAGCGCAGGTCGTCGATGCCCGGAATCGTGAAACTGCCGCCATCGGTCGGCACCGGATGATGATTGACCGTGCAGTAGTGCGAAAGCATGTTGAATACCGGAAAGCCGGTGGTCAAATCCTGCCGGACCATCTCGCTGCAATAGATGTCGAGCGGCTTGCCTTCCCTGAGCATCAAGAGGCCGGTCGTATGGTCGATCTGGCTGTCGATCAGCAAAATCGCCTGGATGCCGGTATCGCGTATGCCCTCTCTCGGCTGAATCGCCGGAAACGCTTCCAGTTGTGCGCGAATATCGGGCGAGGCATTGATCAGCAGCCAGTTACGACTATCGGTGCTGACAGCGATCGATGACTGGGTGCGGGCCTTGCCGTTCATTTCGCCGCGGCGAATCCTGCGGCAGTTGTTGCAATTGCAATTCCATTGCGGAAAACCGCCGCCGGCGCCGGCGCCGAGAACTCTGATCTTCATGAGACGAAACTATCCTGCTGTGACCGAAAAATACCGCATACTATAAGGGAATCGGATTTATCAGGCAAAAAAAAGGGGATCTTGCGATCCCCTTTTTTCTAACCAGACCGAAGTGCTGATTAACGGTTGTAGATATACATGGTGACTTCGAAACCGAAACGCAGGTCCGTGTAGCTTGGTGTTTCCCATTTCATAGTAGTAACCTCCAGAAGTTATTGTGTTTATGCCAGCTTGATCAAGTAAGCCAAGCCGAAGTATACGATGATCTCCGGGCTAACGCAACATTTTGCCAGCGCCGGCTTCGCCTCTTGTTCTGCTTTGTTCTCGAAGGCGAATTGTGTGTTTTTTTAAGTCATTGACAAGGCGCACGAAAAATATAACACCGCATATTTCAATTGCCGATCAGACATTTACGGAAAATCGCCCATCCGCGCAGAGAACGCGCAATTGTCACATTTTTACAGGTGTTTTTTCATCCGGAAAAAGAGTATGATCAAATTTCACCTAAAAGCGAATATAACACACTATAAAATCATGAGGAGGCACTATGGGTGAAGTTACAGAATTGTTTGTGGTGATGCTAATAATCGCCGCCGGGGCTTTCGCACCGCTCGGCTATTTCATATACAAATTTACACAGGTCAATGGCAAACCTTTCGGAGAAACCGAACCGCATGGCGACAGTCCTTCGGCGATCAACGATTTCGCCGAAAAAGTCATCGGCATGATCAAAGGCTTTGCCGGAAGCAAATAGCAATCGCCATTGTTTACGACCTATTCGATAGAGGCACGCAATCTTGAGAATTAAACCCGTCAGGCTTTGAAAACCTGGCGGGTTTGCGCTTGCCATCCCTTTAACCCTCCACACCGCAGACAGGGCATTTCGCGTTTTTTCTCAATTTCATCGTATTAAACTCCATCGTCAATCCGTCCAGAAGCAACAAGCGCCCCGTCAATGCCTCGCCGATGCCGATGATCAGCTTGATCGCTTCCATCGCCTGAATCGCGCCAATAATGCCAGTAATAGGCGCCACAACACCGTTCGTTGCACAATTGAGCGGTTCCTCGCCGTCCATCCGGTACAGGCAGTTGTAACAAGGGCTGTCTCCCCGGCCCGGCGTAAACACAGAAACCTGACCCTCGAAGCGGATCGCCGCGCCCGAGACCAACGGCGTTGCGTGTTGGACGCAGGCCCGATTGATTGCAAATCGGGTCGCGAAATTGTCGCTGCAGTCGAGAACCACATCGGCGGCTTCGACTTCGTCCGCAAGCTCCGCGCCGCTAAGCCGTTGCTTGACCGCCCGAACGGTTACATCTGGATTCAAACGGTTCAAGGTTTGCCGGGTTGAAATAACTTTCGCAATCCCTATATCGTCGGTGTAGTGAGCAATCTGTCTCTGCAAATTGGATAAATCGACATCGTCATCATCGAAAATCGTCAGATTGCCGATGCCGGCCGCGGCTAGATAAATCGAAGCGGGCGAACCGAGCCCCCCGGCGCCGATGACCAGCACCTTGGCGGCAAGCAAAAGCTGCTGGCCTTCGACATCGATCTGCGGCAGCATGATTTGACGGCTGTAGCGTAAGAGTTGGTTGTCATTCATGAGTCATATGAATCGGCTAAGGTAGCGGGGATGATGCCAAAGAACTTGACAGACTGCAAAACCTGTTTATTATTAGCACTCATTAAACGCGAGTGCTAATAAATTTTTAACCTTTAATTTTTTTAGGAGAGATTGATGAAAATACGTCCGTTACACGACAGAGTGATAGTCAAACGCGTTGAGGAAGAAACCAAAACCGCAGGCGGCATCGTGCTGCCCGGTTCAGCCGCCGAAAAACCCAGCCAAGGCGTCATTCTGGCGGTCGGCACCGGCAAACAGCTTGAAAACGGCGACATTCGCCGGCTGGAAGTCAAGGTCGGCGACAAGGTGTTGTTCGGCAAATATTCCGGCAACGAAGTCAAGATTGACGGCGAGGAACTTATCGTGATGCGTGAAGACGACATTATGGGTGTATTAGGCTAAGCCTCCCCGTAACATTATCATAATCATTTAACACATCAGTCAGGAATTAAAATGGCAGCAAAAGACGTATATTTTGGTGATGACGCACGTAGCCGTATGGCAAAAGGCGTTAATATTTTGGCAAACGCAGTAAAAGTGACTTTGGGTCCTAAAGGCCGCAACGCGATCCTGGACAAGAGTTTCGGCGCGCCGACCATCACTAAAGACGGCGTATCCGTTGCAAAAGAAATCGAATTGAAAGACAAATTCGAAAATATGGGCGCACAAATGGTCAAGGAAGTCGCATCTCATACTTCCGATGTCGCCGGAGACGGCACCACCACCGCAACCGTTCTGGCGCAATCGATCGTCAACGAAGGCTTGAAAGCGGTTGCCGCGGGCATGAATCCGATGGATCTGAAGCGCGGCATCGATCTGGCCGTGACCAAAGCGGTTGAAGCGATCGTGGCCTCCGCCACCCCATGCACCGACAACAAAGCAATCGCGCAAGTCGGCACGATCTCCGCCAACTCAGATGAATCCGTCGGTAACATCATCGCCGAAGCGATGGAAAAAGTCGGCAAGGAAGGCGTAATTACCGTTGAAGAAGGTTCAGGCCTGGATAACCAACTGGATGTCGTAGAAGGGATGCAATTCGACCGCGGTTACCTGTCTCCGTACTTCATCAACAAACAAGACAGCATGAGCGTCGAACTGGACGATCCTCTGATTCTGATTTATGAAAAGAAAATCTCTAATATCCGCGAAATGCTGCCGGTCCTGGAAGCGGTCGCAAAATCCGGCCGTCCGTTGCTGATCATTGCCGAAGACGTCGAAGGCGAAGCGCTGGCGACTCTGGTCGTAAACACGATCCGCGGCATCGTCAAAGTTGCTGCGGTTAAAGCCCCTGGCTTCGGCGACCGCCGTAAAGCGATGCTCGAAGACATCGCGGTTTTGACCGGCGGCACCGTAATCGCAGAAGAAGTCGGTCTGTCGCTCGAAAAAGCGGAACTATCGCAGCTGGGCACCGCGAAGAAAGTCCTGGTAACCAAAGATAATACCACCCTCATTGACGGCGCCGGTTCCGAAGACAAGATCAAAGGCCGTGTCGCGCAAATCCGCGCGCAAGCCGATGACGCAACCTCCGATTATGACAAGGAAAAACTGCAAGAACGCCTGGCGAAACTGGCTGGCGGCGTTGCGGTGATCAAAGTCGGCGCGGCAACCGAAATCGAAATGAAGGAAAAGAAAGCCCGCGTCGAAGACGCGCTGCATTCAACCCGTGCTGCGGTTGAAGAAGGCGTCGTCGCCGGCGGAGGTACCGCGCTGGTGCGTGCGATTTCCGCGTTGGAAAATCTGCAAGGCATCAACCACGACCAAACCGTCGGCGTGAACATTCTGCGCCGCGCGATCGAAGAGCCTCTGCGACAAATCGTTTCGAACGCTGGCGACGAGCCATCCGTCGTCTTCAACGAAGTCAAAAAAGGTTCGGGCAGCTTCGGTTACAACGCGGCCACCGGCCAATACGGCGACATGATCGAAATGGGTATTCTGGACCCGGCGAAAGTGACCCGCACCGCGCTGCAAAACGCGGCATCTGTGGCAGGCCTAATGCTGACCACCGAAGTGATGATCGCTGACTCCCCTGCCGACAACAAAGCCGGCGGCGTGCCGGACATGGGCGGCATGGGCGGCATGGGTGGTATGGGCGGCATGGGCGGCATGATGTAATCACCCCGCCTTTAAAGCCTTTTTGCTTTAAGCTCGAAGCCCCGGTTGGACGCATGTCCATCCGGGGCTTTTTTGTTTCTATCTTGTGCTTAACGGGATAAATCGGCGCTTGTCGGCGGTGCTAATGGACACAAATAGATAGATTAACCCGTACAGCCTAATAAGCTTCAACATCATTACGAATCATCCTGCCCAATCATATTTGGTCTAAACTTAAAGCCTATGTCCGGGTGACTTCGCTGTAGTCTTTAATCTGTATTAAGTGCTTCGCGAGAAGTTCGTTTGCAACCTGTGAATAGCAAATCAATGACTTAGAGAGCTCAAGAAATGCCAATGAACTTGTTGCTATTCACTTGTCCCCACCATCAGGTCAACTGC